>CAYNUM010000263.1:0-4401 GCA_964400025.1 uncultured Croceivirga sp. | reverse complement strand
TTTCTTTTTCAATGAATCGAACATGATTGGAGTAGCGATAAATACCGAAGAATAAGTACCGACCAGTACACCAACAATCATCGCAAACATAAATCCTCTTAGGCTTTCACCACCAAATGCGAAAATGGCTAAAAGAACGATCAATGTGGTCAAAGAGGTATTTAAGGTACGACTCAAGGTGCTGTTCAATGCTTGATTGATGTGCTCACCACCTTTCCATCCTTTGAGACCGACCACTTCACGAATACGGTCAAAAACGACCACCGTATCATTCAGCGAGTATCCGATTACCGTTAATATCGCTGCGATAAACGCTTGGTCGATTTCCATATTAAATGGCATAATTGAACTGGTCAAAGAGAAAATACCCAATACGATCATGACATCATGGAATACAGCAATAACTGCACCCAATGAGAATTGCCATCTCTTAAATCGCAATAGAATGTATAGGAATACAACCGCCAAGGATCCAAGAATGGCATAGTACGCGTTTTGTTTGATATCATCCGCAATTGTTGGACCCACTTTTGTGGATTGTAAGATGCCTATTGATTTCTCAGAGGCCCCTACAGTGAAATCTTCAAAGGAAGTTCCATCAGGAAGGTATTGCTGTAAGGAAGTATACAATTTGTTTTGAATCTCATTATCTACTTCTATGCCTTCAACGTCAACTTTGTAAGGGGTAGTCACTTTGATTTGATTGGCTTCACCAAATCTCTTTACCTGAGTACCACTTCCAAAGACTTCATTTAAACCTGAAGCAATCTCAGACGGATTTACTTCTTTCTCGAAACGAATTTGATAAGAGCGTCCACCTATAAAATCAACTCCTTGTTGTAATCCTTTTGTGAATAGTGAGAATGCACCAACACCAACCAAAATCAATGAAATGACATATGCAATCTTGCGCTTGCCCAAGAAATTGATTTTTAAATTGGTAAAGAGTGTTTTGGTGATTGAGGTAGAAAATGCCAGTTCACGTCCACGTTTCGAGATGTACCAATCAACCATTAAACGAGTTATGAAGATGGCTGTGAACAGAGAGGTAATGATACCAATTAATAAGGTCGTGGCAAAACCTTTAATTGGGCCTGACCCAAAAACAAAGAGAATGATTGCCGTTAATCCTGTAGTGATATTGGCATCCAAAATAGAAGAGAGGGCGTTGTTAAAACCATCAGCAACAGCCTGGGCTTTTCCTTTTCCTCTTGCCAACTCTTCTTTAATACGCTCGAAAATCAGTACGTTGGCATCAACCGACATACCAATGGTCAAAACGATACCGGCTATACCTGGTAAAGTCAATACAGCACCAAGACTGGTCAAAACACCAAAAATCAACAGAATGTTGAAAATCAAGGCAATGTCTGCAAAGATTCCTGCTTTTCCATAGTAGAAAATCATCCAAACCAATACAAAAGCCATCGCAATCAAGAACGACATGAAACCACTGTCAATGGCTTCTTGCCCCAATGACGGACCTACAACTTCAGATTGAATGATTTCTGCAGAAGCAGGAAGTTTACCTGCGCGCAGTACGTTGGCAATATCTTTTGTTTCGTTTACCGTAAAGGTTCCCGTAATCTCTGAACGTCCTCCTGAAATTGGTCCGGTTGAAACTCCTGGAGCAGTGTATACCTTATTATCCAGAACGATGGCAATACCGGTCTGGTTATTAAAAGCATCACCGGTCAATTTCTCCCACTCACGAGCTCCACGGGTATTCATACTCATGGTAACCGCAGGCTTATTGAACTGATCAAAGGTATCTTGTGCATCGGTAATCACATCACCACTGATTCTTGGAGAACCATCACGGTTGGATTTTAACGCATACAATTCAGCCAACTCAGAATCTTTGGGTGGTTTTTCGAAGGCAAACTTGGTAAACTGAATATCAGCAGGCAGTAATCTTCTAATTTCAGCCATTCTCAAATAGGCACCTACTTCAGCCGTATCAGAAACCGCAAAACGGGCAATTGCGTGACTTCCTGGAGCTGCTGGAAGAATCTTGCCGATTAATGGATTTGCCTGTGTTGAAATATCCAAAGAATCTTCGGCAACATCGGAAAGCAAAGAATCAATTTCAGATTCTGGGGTAGCTTCAACTTCAGTCTCTTCCTCAGCCGGTTCCAAAATCTCTCGAAGCTTTTCATTGGCATTAACGAAGAATTGTCCAAGGCTTGGATTACTTTGTTGATACGTCTCCCAAAACTCCAATTGAGCTGTACTTGACAACAATTCTTGGGCTCGCTGTACATCACGTGCGCCCGGAAGTTCGACTAAAATACGACCAGAATTCCCTTCACGCTGAATATTGGGCTGGGTAACCCCGAAGCCATCAATACGCTTTCTCAATACCTCAAAAGCCGAAACGACGGACTCATCAATTTTTCTTCTAATGATGGGTTTCACCTCATCATCGGTCATCTGAAAATTGATTTCATCACTAAGTGCTTTATTTGCGAAAATATCGGGTGAAGCCAATTTTGTATCCCCTTTAACTGCGTCAAAGGCGTCAAAAAAGAGTTCTAAATACGTATCATCACTATTTTTTGAAGCTTCATCAGCATCAGCCAACGCCTTATTGAACACTGGATTTTTAGTATTGTTGGCTAGCCCTTTTAGGATATCTTTTACGGAAATCTGAAGGGTAACGTTGATACCACCTTTGAGGTCCAATCCTTTGTTCAGCTCTTTGGTTTTTGCATCGTCGTAATTCGTGTAACCCAGAACGGGGTTGCTACCGATAGAATCTAGGTAAGATGCTTCCAAAGCTTCACGTTTCGCCACATAATCTTCTTCAGCTTCTGAAATCTCATTAATGGCAAAGGCCTCAGCATCTTTTTCAACCTTACTTGTGACGAAGGTGTAGGAAAGCTGGTAGATACTTACCAGACCAAAAAGAAGTGCAAAAAGCCTTACTAATCCCTTATTTTGCATTGATTTAGAATTTTTTGTAAACAGCGTGCAAATATATCACATCCAATAGGATTAGCCAATAGAAAGTGCTAATTGTAATGGGAATGGTCCTAAAAAGAAATGTCATTCCCAACCACTGGTCAAGAATGACATTTAAATATTAAAAAATTGGCAGGCTAAAGCTCTAACAAACCATTAGTTTTACTTACGCCTTCGGCACTTTCGGCCATTTTGGCCTTCTCGGTTTCAGAAAGGTCTATTTCCACAACTGCTTCAATACCATTTCTTCCTAAAATGACCGGAACCCCAATACAGATATCATTCAATCCATACTCTCCTTCCAAATAGGTTGAACAAGGAAACATCTTTTTCTGGTCACAAGCAATGGCCTGCACCAATCCTGAAACTGCGGCTCCCGGTGCGTACCATGCACTGGTACCTAGTAACTTGGTCAATGTGGCTCCACCAACCTTAGTCTCTTGAACGACCCAATCCATTTTTTCTTCATCAATAAACTCAGAAACCTTTACACTGTTTCGGGTAGCATGACCAATCAATGGTACCATTCCCTTATCGCTATGACCACCAATTACCATACCGTCGATATCAGAAATGGGGGCACCCACTGCTTGTGCCAAACGATACTTGAAACGAGCACTATCTAAAGCACCACCCATACCAATGATTCTATTTTTAGGAAGATTGGTGGTTTTATGAACAAGATAGGTCATCGTATCCATTGGATTACTAACCACTATGATAATGGCATTTGGAGAATGTTCCAAAAGACTTTGGGATACCGTTTTTACAATACCCGCATTGATTCCAATGAGTTCTTCACGAGTCATCCCAGGCTTTCTAGGAATTCCCGACGTAATCACAGCAACATCACTATTGGCCGTTTTTGAATAATCATTGGTACTGCCCGTAATTTTTGTATCAAAACCATTTAATGAAGCGGTTTGCATTAAATCCATGGCTTTACCTTCGGCATAACCTTCTTTGATATCCAACAATACTACCTCTGAGGCAAAATCTTTTATCGCGATATATTCAGCACAACTGGCCCCGACGGCACCTGCACCTACAACTGTGACTTTCATTCGTTATCTTTTTTATAGTTATGAAATCGCCCAAAAATACGGATTTTAAAGGGCAAAAAATGATGAGATATATCATAGTTTTTGAGATTTCATCACCAAAATCAGTATAGAATTCCAGTATTATTTCTTCGAAATTGTTAAAGAAAGAGGGATTTTGTCGAAGAAAGGGCCCTTCGATGACCATACATCGAAAATTTGCAATACCCACTTCAAGTGCTGCGTTCTCTATATCCCAAACTTGACCTAATACCTACTTATGAAAAGGTTCTTTTCAATGTTGGCCATTCTCGGCCTCATTGCGGTGAGCAATTGTAGCCGCATTCCCGAAAACAACGACCCTATTCTTGGAATATGGGTAAAA
This sequence comes from uncultured Croceivirga sp., assembly GCA_964400025.1. GTDB lineage: Bacteria > Bacteroidota > Bacteroidia > Flavobacteriales > Flavobacteriaceae > Croceivirga. Next base: position 12 of record CAYNUM010000263.1, on the reverse strand, counting down.
GCAGAATCCACT
>CAYNUM010000262.1:0-4405 GCA_964400025.1 uncultured Croceivirga sp. | reverse complement strand
GTTTTCTTAGGTACCTCTCCATGTACCCAATTTAGGCAAATAATCATTGCCCAAATGGGTTTGGAAACTTCAAAAGTCTTGTTTATCGTAGGGCCTTCAATACTCGGCCAACATGTGAATCAGAAGATATACGGTCACTGGCATCAAAGTAGGCCTCTCGTACAGCATCAGAAGATCCATTGACAACTGCAGCAAATCGAATCAGAGCATTTGCATGGTGATGATCGGAATTGATGCTATTGGTGGCCTCAAGTATCGTTATCAGTTGTTTTTCTGAAAAACGGCCTTTCGAAAGCTGATAGAACACTTCGGCCTTATGATGGTCAGAGTTTATATCTTCCAAGGCCTCTAAAAATGCGGGTAATGCTTCTTGTACGTCTTGTTCATCAGCAACTTTTCTTAGAATTGTCGCCTGGTGCATATCTGAAGACATGTTACTGTGTACTTGATTCAGAAGATATTCCAAGGTTCCTGGATCTAAATCCCTTCTAAGCATTGAACCAAGTACGCTTGCAATATGATGGTCTGAACTCATATCACTGGTCGATGCCAATAGAGTATTATAGGCATCAGTGGTCAGCCCTTCTGTATCCAACGCCTCTTTTAGAACAGTGGCTTTATGATGATCAGAATTTATTGACTTCGAGGTAGACAATAACAACTTGATGTTCTCTGCATTCAAATTTCTGTCCTTCAAAACTGCAAGTAGCACACTGGCCTGATGGTGGTCGGAATTGATATCATCAGCAATTAAAAACAAGGAGTTTAGCTGCTTGTCCGAGATGTCATCAGTATCGATTAAAGTCTTTAGCACATCGGCCTTATGATGGTCTGAATTGATTTTTCCGGCCGTTTCGATATAAGTTGAACGCAGGGCATCCGTGGAAAGAAAAAGTGCAGAGCTATGTTTTAAAATATCAGCCTGGTGATGATCGGAATTTACCTTAGCGATACGCTTTAGGGTACCCAACAATCCCCTCTCATCCATCTTCTTGTCCATCAACAGCTTGATGTAACGGGCCTTCACATAATCACTATCAATGATATCAATTTCCTTCAAGACCGGATAATACCCGCCCTTTTTATACATTCGGTTCACACGTTTTTCAGAACCTAGGGTGGTGCTTCGCACAACATCCAATAAGATTTCTGAAAGCCACTTTTTGCCCTCGTCATCAAAATTCTTCTGTGAATTGCCGACCCAATATTTTCTAATGAGATTACCAGAACCATCGGGTTCTATCAAAATGCGTCTTCTGCTTCCAAAGGCCGATCTTTTGATTTCCATATAGCCGCCCCGAGAAATGGATATAACATCGGAATCGTCATCGGCCAATTCAATCTCTCCCTTGTATTCCATGGAGAAATTTTTACCGTAACTGTTTTTAATGGATACGGTCGTTTTGCCATTGCTGTTTACGTTGACAGAAGTGCTTCTGCGCTGTGCCTCAGAAAATGAAGGATACAATAAAGCCAGTATTAAAAGGGCCTTGACAAAAAAACTGATGATGATTTTTGATAATTGTGTCATGATTGTTCGTCTTTTTTAAAAATCGCCCGCTTTGATTAAGCGGACGATTTGCTAGTTGATTATTCGTTTTTGATTGATGATGGCACAAATATCAAATGCCAGTTCGGTTGTGGAAAATGAAATGTAATGGATTGTACATTCGATGTAGTGAACTGTACGTAACAAACGAATCAAGGCGTATTATTTTGATTTAACAGTGGAATCTGTATGGTCTATGTCCTTATTTTTCCTTCGTACGACTTCAATAAATCTCCCCGAATATAAAACCTAATAATTGCTTTAGGACTTTCTTGAACTTTTTCAATAACTAGAGTATACATCCATTTTGAATATAAAAAACGGCTCGTAATGGTTAAATTTCCTGATTCCGATTCATGAATTTTATAGTGCCTTAAACGAGTAATTTCAGAAGGTACTTTTTCTGCGTGTTCATCATCGGTTACTGGCATCACCACATTATAGAGCGTCAGTATTGATTTTGAAAAATTGATTACGGATTCGTCTTTGCCATAGTGGGTTCGTTCCAACATCGAAGGGATATGAAGCGAGAATAAAGTGTCTTTGCTAGCAGTGATAATTTTTTGATGTTGTAGTAATACCCGCTCCTTTTTTCGTAACGCCCTTTTCTCTTGTTTGGAAAGTTGTTGAGCCTTTAGAAAAGTAGCAGATAATAAAAGTATTATTACAAGAAATTTCCCTATAAAGGTCATGAATAACAACTATGTGATTGCCAAATTCTGATGTAGATGCTTTTCTTCATTTTTTTGAAGGAATAATTGGCGTTAAGACTAATTTTCGGAACTCTACCTCAGTACCTTCTGCTTGGAGTGCAATCTTTCCTTGGCTCACGGTTGCATTGAAACCGTGATTGACCAATACGCCGTTCACCCATACCTTTATTTGGTCATCAAGACACTCGATCATCATGGCATTCCACTCCCCCAATGGTTTCTCTGAACCATCGGTAAGATTTACAATTCGTCTTTTGGTGCCCTCGGTAATGCCCCACTCTTCTTTTGGGCCTCGTCGCCGTACCATATCATTCACCTCGATATCCTCAACGATAACCCAAAAATCGCCCGCATCTTGATGCTGCATCTGCACTTCAATGGATCGTGGAAACATATCATATAAAGCCCTAGGGGTCGAAGCATGTACCAAAACGCCACAGTTACCAGGAGTACCCGGAAAACGATATTCAACTTCCAAACGATAATTCGTGTAGACTTTTTCGGTGACCAGATGACCTCGGGGTTCTCCCAATGAAACAAGCATTCCCTCACGGACCAAAAACGGTTTAGTAGCATTTGGCACACTATCCAGCATAGGAACATCCAATTCCCAGCCAGTTAACGTTTTACCATCAAAAAGGGAAACCGCCCCATCTCCACAACGGGAAAACGCCAGTACTAAAATGCCCAATAGGAAATAATGGCCTCTCCTCATTTCTTAAATCGATTCAAAATTTTCAATGTCTTCTTCGTATTGATAAAATAGACTCCCGTTAATAGAATACCCGCAGCTACTATAGATTGCATTGTTATCTGTTCATCTAAAAAATACCACCCTAAGATCATGGCAACAATAGGGTTTACATAGGTATTCGTGGCCACCTTTTCTGGTGATACCACGCGAAGTAAAAAGTTAAACGAGGTAAAGGCCACAATACTGCCCAATATGATAAGGAGCACAATGGACCACTGTACCTCTGATGACCATGAAATGGGCAAAGACCAAGTCTCTTGAAAAAGGGCACTGAACACAAACAATAAGATGCCACCGATAAACATCTGATAACCGGTGTTTACAAAGTAGTTAGTGGGCATATCTGCCTTTGCAACAAAGAGACTGCCATAGGCCCAAGATAACATCGCAGCAAAAATCATTACCATGCCCACAACGGCATTTTCTTGATTCAAGATATTTTTTTGACTGACCAATAGGTAGATTCCCAACATACCTAGCAAAACCCCGAAAAATGACATGGGTTGAATCTTTTTACCCTGCAGCGCCCACATCATTAAAAGAATGACCAAGGGCTGTGCTGAAATCTCTAGGGCGGCGAAATTACTGTCAACGAATTTTAAGGCCCAAACAACGATGCCGTTTCCAAAGCTTAAGAACAGAAAGCCTACAAAAGCAGAGTTCCAAAATTGTCTTTTGGTTATGCGAATGGAACGACCTCCCAAAGCTGAGATGACAAAAATGAGCACTCCCGCGATCACAAAGCGGATACCGGCCAAAAACAAAGGGGGAAGTTCGGCCACCGCAATCTTATTAAATAAATAGGTTGAGCCCCAAATAACATATATGGCGAAAAAAGCCAATAGTATTAAGACGGTATTCTTGTCCTGTTTCATTTCCTCAACTGACAGTTCACCCCAATATTACGTCGAATAATCAAATATTGACCATGCGTATGGAATGATTTTCTTACCTTATTCCAAATGAATTGCTTGAGAAAATTTTTAGCCGTTTTGGTATTGCTCTCTTTTAGCAAAATGATAGGCCAAAACAAGAATGTAAAGGTTGTTGAAGAACAAAAGGGACTTCGTATGGCATTTTATGCCATTAATGAAGACGAGGTCGACTATGATGTTTTATTTAACGTCAAAGGTTCAGACTTTAGACAAAGTGCCGCTAGGGCCCGTTTGATACGGGTACCCGCAACTTCCAGGGTACATTTGAAGACCATAATTTTATTTCGGGGCAAAACCCCAAAATACACCCACACCCTAAAAGTCAATGATAGCTTGTCCCCTAGGGCGGTAAAAAAAGAATATACGATAGTTGAGGTACCCCCTAAGATGATTAAACCCAAAAAACAGATTACGCTCTACACCTCTCCGAAATGTGCCTTGTGTGATTCGATAT
>CAYNUM010000261.1:0-4405 GCA_964400025.1 uncultured Croceivirga sp. | reverse complement strand
TCCATCTGGATGCTGGTCGCCCTGAAAATTTTATAATAATAACTTTCTCTGTTGAAAACAGCAATTTTTTTATTCAAGCTGCAAATTCATAATCAACATTGAAATGAATATTGTCCAATATACTACATTTTGAATTTAAGAAACTGGTACATACCATGCCATGCACCATCCATTTACCTCACCAAAGCCCGGACAATTGGAACTTTTGGACCAAGACCCTGGGGCGGTTAGGGCAAATGCCTATGATTTGGTATTAAACGGTAATGAAATCGGTGGTGGATCTATTCGAATTCATAATAAGGAAACCCAAGCCATTATGTTCAAACACTTGGGCTTCACTCCTGAAGAGGCCAAGGCCCAATTTGGCTTTTTAATGGATGCTTTTCAGTACGGGGCACCTCCCCATGGTGGAATTGCCTTTGGTCTTGACCGATTGGTTTCCATTCTTGGGGGACAGGAAACCATTCGTGACTTTATTGCGTTCCCAAAAAACAATAGCGGTCGTGATGTCATGATTGATGCACCGGCTACTATTGATGAGGAGCAATTAAAGGAGTTGCATTTGAAGCTGGACATGTAAGCCTCCACCAACCCCTCCCAAGGAGGGGAATTTGTTCTTAATTGTCAAGATGAGTTTTGCCGTTATTCAGAACACAACGGAGCGGAGTTGAGAACCCCATAAAAGTTTACCTTTATAAATATGAAAAAGTGGTTCAAAATATTTATCCTTCTTTTTTGTGCCAGTTCTTACTTCATTAATTCATATTCCCAACAAAACTTCAATGACTTAGAATACGAAGACCAAATAGGGTACTTAAATCCCGAAAACAAAGATTGGTCACCAAATTTTAAAAGATGCTCTGATAAACTACCCATTGGAACCTACAGCAGTACCACTCCTTATATTTTTAAGGAAAACAAAGGGAAGTTCAGGAAATTTATCATCGAAAACTTTAATGGTAACAGGTTTGATGACACTGGATTACTAAACTTGCGCTTTATCATCAACTGTGAAGGAGACATCGGAGATATCGAAGTCAACGAATTAAACTTTGAATTCGAAAGAATAAATCTAAATGATGATTTAGTAGATAACCTAAAAAGACTTTCCTTTCGAAAGGAAAATTGGAACTATAATCTTACCGAAAAACCTTTCGATTATTATATGTACTTGATTTTTAGAATTGAAAATGGAAAAGTGGTTGAAATACTTCCTTAGTTTTTGTGTTTTGATTGCGATTTCTTGCAATGACCAAAAAAATCTACCGCAGAATGTGGTTCAATCTAAAGTTGCAGATTCCGTCTTTAATCTCAACAAAAAACTGTATCAAGGCTCTATAGAAAGTCAACAAATCCTTAAAAAGGCCCTTGAAATTGATTCCACATACGACGACGCGTTACGTGAAATTTCTGTTCCTTTCTTGAAAAGGGGAATGCCACATGAATGGAAACCACTTTATCAAAAGGCCGTGGATGCCGACCCAGAGACATGGGTGCCTATGCGCGGTTATCTTTATCTTCTTTTCTATCGTGATTATGAAAAAGCGATTGCCGATTTTAATGCTTCTGATACTTTAACCCCACACCTAGATTACCCCCAAGGGCATAGTGTGGATTATTGGCGGGGTATCGCGTATCTCGGTCTAAAAGAATACCAAAACTCCATTGCTTACTTTAACAAGCATATAAACAAGGAGACCGAAGATACCGGTGAAGATTGGGTAGAATTAGAGGCTTTTCTCTACAGAGGAATAGCCTATTTTGAGATTGGAGAATTCAAACAAGCCATTGCCAATTTCGAGAAAATCGATACTTACTTTAAACATTCCGCTGAGGCAAAATACTATTGGGCAAAATCACTGATGTTTCTTGACAAAAGAGAAGAGGCGATTTCCATATTGAATGAAGCTGAAATGGACCATAAGAATGAACTAAGACTTTCACATAATTATGTTGAAATGCCCTATCAAATATACCTGACCGATATTCAAGCCTTAAAATCATCCCTATTGCGTTAATTTTGATATTTATTTGTCAGGTCGAGCGCAGTCGAGACTCTTTTAACCAGTAATTAGGATTGACTTCTCGCCTAAGCTTGAAGTGACGTAAACCTTAGTAGCATTCATTAAATGCCAAACCTTAAAAGTCTACTCCGTAAATTCCTAAAATGGCGGTATAGAAATATCTCCAACAAGACCTTTATACAGCTAATGAGTGTATTGGTGGGGTTTCTTGCTGGCTTGGTAGCGGTGACCTTAAAGAACGTCACCTACTTTATTGAGGCACTTCTCGAGAAAGGAATTATTATTTCTGAAAATCAGCTCTATTTTATCCTTCCCATAATTGGTTTGACCCTTGTTTACCTCTATGTAAAGTTTGTCCACAAACATCCACTGGGGCATGCAGTATCGTCCATTCTTTTTTCCCTTTCAAAAAACAAAGGAATGTTAGATGTAAAAAAAATATACTCCCCCCTTATCGCAGCACCTTTAACTGTGGGGTTTGGAGGTTCTGTAGGTTTACTGGGGCCTGCCATTGAATCTGGAGCAGCAGTGAGTTCAAATCTTAGTCGATTTTTTCATATTGATACCAAAACTAGGTCGTTATTGATAGCATGCGCTTCGGCCGGAGCAATAGCCTCCATCTTCCAATCACCAATAGCTGCCATCATTTTTGCTGTTGAGGTCTTTAGTTTGGATTTGACCATGATATCGGTCTTGCCCTTATTATTGGCCTCTATTTCTGGCGTATTGACTTCTTACTTTTTCTTGGGAAATGAAACTTTGTTCAGCTTTACTCTATCTGAAGGCTTTCAATTGAGGGATACCTTTTTCTACGTTTTATTAGGATTGGGTACAGGAATTGCCTCGGTGTACTTTACCAAAATGTATTTCTGGATATTATCACTTTTCAAAAGATTCAAAAGTCCGAAATACAAACTCTTATTAGGCTCAATCGCCATTGGGGTAATGCTCTATTTCATACCCCCACTCTATGGGGAAGGTTTTGGATTTATCAATAACCTATTGGACGGAAATACTAGCAGTGCACTTGGCAGAACCCCTTTTGACGCCTATTTGGATAATATTTGGGTGGTGATTGCCTTATTGTTTGGCATCACCATTTTCAAGGCAATAGCCATGACAACCACCTTCGCAGCTGGTGGTGCCGGTGGTGTTTTCATCCCGACCATGGTTATGGGCAGTGCCCTGGGCAATGTTGTGGGTAAAATCATCAATAATCTTGGTTTCGGATTTGAGGTCAACGAAAGCAACTTTACCCTAATTGGTATGGCAGGTTTAATTGCGGGTGTTATACACGCCCCATTAACCGCAATCTTTTTGATTGCTGAGATCACCGGGGGTTATCAATTGTTCGTTCCGCTAATGATAACAGCTTCCATTTCTTTTTTGATTACAAAAAATGTACTTGATTATACCATTTATACCAAAGAGTTGGCCGAGAAAGGAGCGCTGCTAACCCACAACAAAGACCAAACAGTTCTTACCTTAATGCATTTGGATGATGTCATAGAATCTAATTTTAAATCTGTTCATCCTGAAATGACCCTTGGCGACATGCTGCATCAATCCGTCTCCAAATCAAAAAGGAATATTTTTCCTGTTTTGGTAGAAGAACGCTTGATAGGAATTGTACTTTTAGATGACATCCGTGAATTCATGTTTGATACCGAAAAACATGAATCGACTTTTGTAAAAGACTTTATGCATAATGCACCAGAACATATTTTTTATGAAACGGATAATATGAAACAAGTCATGCAAAAGTTTCAAGATAGTAGTGCGTGGAACTTGCCCGTTATCAAAAATGAAAAATATCTAGGCTTTGTGTCAAAGTCAAAATTGTTGACGGCATACCGTAGAAAGTTGATAAATTATACCCGTTAAGATGAAAATGAAATATATCATAATCGCTATTGTATTTGCTGCTTTCGGCTCCATCATTTATGGCTTTCAAATAAAAGCCACGGATAGTACTACAGGGCACAAGTATATTGGGTTTGGTACAGTTGGGCTCTTTTTGGTGGCTATGCCATTGTTTCTTATCAAAGAAAGTAAGGGTAAAAAGATGAAAGATTACATGTTGAACGAGGAAAACATTATGAAAATGAGAAATAAAGAACGAAAAAAGACTGGTAATCAATAATTTTTAATGGATTTAAAGGGAATTTAAAACCGTTCTATGTCAAAAACAGTACTTTCGTGTTTTAATCAATTTCATTAATGACTGGTACAGTAAAATTTTTCAATGAATCCAAAGGGTATGGATTTATTACCAACGACGAAACGGGCAAAGACATTTTTGTTCATGTTACAGCACTCAACGGTTTACAGTTGAATGATGGAGACAAGGTAGAATATGTAGAAGAAGAAGGAAGAAAAGG
>CAYNUM010000260.1:2006-4405 GCA_964400025.1 uncultured Croceivirga sp. | reverse complement strand
TTGGCCAACAGTTATGAAGCCCTGGCTGCCAATTTAAAAGACAAAATCAACAACGAATTTTGGTCAGAAGATTTTAATTCGTACGCCGATTTTATCGGTACCGATTCCCAAGCATTGCACCTTATCGATGACGCCATTGTTCGTGCGGATACTTTGGACAAACCTTGGGCAATTGAAGAATTGGAGGCCACACGAAAATTTATCTTGAACAATCCATCAAAAAAACCGCGGCCTTTTGTCATGCACCACAATTGGGTGGTCAATACCCCCATGGAAGTGGGTATTGCCGATTCAGCAAAGGCCATCAAGGCATTGGAAACGGCCAAACAATTTGTCAACCCTTTTGGAATGTTCGTTACGGGTATTGACCGTGATGACTCCGCCGGTTCTGACGAAAGTGCGTACAAAGCGCCTCCAATATTCACCTATACTGGGGCCGTAATGACCTTACCAACGGGGGTGCAGGCCCGAGCGGAAAATAATTACGGTAGACCGAATGAAGCCCTGAACTATTTGGAACGCATGACCCGTTCATTCAGTTACGCCCTACCGGGAAGCATGTATGAGGTTTCCCCTGACTTTGGTATGATGACTCAGGCCTGGAATATTTATAGTTATGCTTACCCGATTGTGCATCAGTTTTTTGGCATTCAACCCGATGCGGCCCAAAGGCAAATTACCATTGCCCCAATGATGCCGGACAAATGGAACGAAGCCTCATTGGAAAATGTAAAAGTGGCAGACAATAAAATTTCGGTATTTTACTCTAATGGAAACATTCGTGTGACCCAGACCAACCCTGAATGGGAACTGGTACTAAAAGGTCTCAATGGGGAAGTCATAACAGGAAAAGGAGAGGAAATTAAAACCGCGAGTGCCAAAAAGTAAAAGAAATGTTTTACAATGGTTTTATTCCTTATCTGGAAGCACACTGATGTATTTAACATCTATTTAAAAAGTTAGGACAATTAAAAATTAATAGCTAGATTCCAAACGGAACAACCCTTTGTTCTATACACTTCGTTCTTATTCTGCGTTATACCCTTGTCCCCTCTAATAAAAAGATCTAGACCCCTGAAATGATCGGTATGATAAAACAACATTTCATATGACCGGCAATACCTAATCTCAAATATTAGCTATTGAAAGCTTCCCAGAAAAAAACCGTACAACTTCTTGCAGTAAGTATTCTTAGTATATTTCTGATACTGACTTTAGTATACTTGCACCGACGTTTTTCCTTTGAAAAAGAACTGGACTATTTTACCATTAACACAAAACAAAATGATACCCTATCTATCGGAATAATCGGCGATAGCTGGATTGCCGATGGTCAGTTGGACGACCTCGTTCACCAAAACCTCATTCAAGCGGGGGTTCAAAACAGAGTGCTTTCTTCCGGTAAACATGGGGCAATGAGCAAGCGTATTTACCAAAACCTCTATGGTCATAATGAGCAGTCAAAATCTTCAAAATTCATCATTGAAGAAAAACCTCGTTATGTCATTGTGATTGCAGGGGTCAATGATGCTGTGGGGCAAGTTGGTGGTAACTTTTACGCACACCACATTGAAAAAATAGTAAATACCTTAATCCGTTATGAAATTCAACCTGTGCTGCTCGAACTACCAGAATTTGGCATCATTGAGGCCGAAGCAAGAATTGGGAGAATACGAAGTTTTAGAAACCGAATCTTCGCCAATTTTACGAATAAAGGTCAAATCGATAATATTAAGACCTATAGACAGACACTAGTCAAAAAATTAAACTCAAGTCAAATTATGGATGAGGTCATTTATGTTTCATTTGAGGGGATTTGTGATGATTATGATAATTGTCTCGATTTGTACAAAGACCCCATGCACCTTTCTTCAAAAGGAAATAAGATACTGGCCCTGACGATATCAGATGCCATTCTAAGTGATCTAAATCGTCAAAAAAACTAAAAACAAAGTTGAAGAGAGACCTTTAAAAACACACTACGCTATGAAGACCAAAAGGGGTTATCTTTAAAATATTTATTGGAACATTAATGACCACAAAGAAAAGCTACATATTTCTGGCAACAATACTATTGGCACTTTTATACGGTTGTGCTTCGTCAAACTTGAAATCAAAATGGACCAAAGAAGAAGCACCTCAAAATTTTGTGGTCGTATTTGAGACCACCAAAGGTGATATGGAACTCGAAATCAATAGAAATTTATCACCAAAAGCGGTAGATCGATTCTACCAATTGGTTAAATACGACTATTTTAAAAACAATTATTTCTACCGCACCATTCCCGGATTTGTAACGCAGTTCGGAGCGAACGATACTTTAATCTATAACTTCTGGGATAGTTTTCAAGTACCCGACGAACCTGTTTTACAGGGCAATGATAATGGCACCTTCAGTT
>CAYNUM010000260.1:0-1996 GCA_964400025.1 uncultured Croceivirga sp. | reverse complement strand
CTAATTCAAGGGGCACAGACTTGTACATCAATTTGGTCGATAATAATCGATTGGATACGCTACGTTATAATGATGTAACAGGTTTTCCTACGTTCGGTAAGGTCATCAAGGGAATGAAGGTAGTCGAAAACCTATATTCAGGTTATGAAAGCCGGTCGATGGACAGTATTGAAGTGATGTACGCTGATATTGAAAAGTACACCAACTATTTCCCAAAATTGGACCGTATCAAACGGGCGTATCTCAAGCCCAACTAAAAACTAAATTATTTTGCCACGTTCACGGCGCGGGTCTCTCGAATAACAGTCACCTTTACCTGCCCCGGATAGGTCATATCAGTCTGTATCTTTTGAGAGATATTAAATGACAGTTCAGCGGCCTGGTCGTCACTGACCTTCTCACTTTCAACAATTACGCGCAATTCGCGACCAGCTTGAATCGCATAGGCTTTTTGAACTCCATTAAAGCCAAAGGCAACATCTTCCAAATCTTTTAAACGCTGAATATAAGAATCCAAAACCTGACGTCTTGCCCCTGGTCTTGCACCACTAATCGCATCGCAGACCTGCACAACCGGTGATATTAAGTTGGTCATTTCAATTTCATCATGGTGGGCACCAATGGCATTACAAACCTCTTTCTTTTCCCCAAACTTCTGTGCCCATTGCATACCCAAAATGGCATGTGGTGTTTCTACCTCAGTTTCTGAATTGGGTACTTTTCCGATATCATGTAATAGTCCGGCCCTTTTTGCCAGTTTAGGGTTGAGCCCCAATTCTGCAGCCATTACCCCACAAAGCTTGGCCACCTCTCGGGAGTGTTGTAAAAGGTTCTGACCATAAGAGGAACGATATTTCATACGACCTACCGCTTTTATCAATTCAGGATGTAAACCGTGAATACCCAAATCGATAACCGTACGTTTACCAATTTCAACGATTTCTTCATTGATTTGCTTCTCGGTCTTTTTCACGATTTCCTCAATACGGGCCGGGTGAATACGACCGTCTGTTACCAAACGGTGCAGTGATAAACGAGCCACTTCCCTGCGAACGGAATCGAAACAGGAAAGAATAATGGCCTCAGGCGTATCATCTACAATAATTTCTACTCCCGTAGCTGATTCAATGGCACGTATATTTCGGCCTTCCCTACCGATTATTCGGCCTTTTACATCATCAGATTCCAAATTGAATACGGAGACACAATTTTCAATGGCTTCTTCAGTGCCAATACGCTGAATGGTATTGATCACAATTTTTCTCGCCTCTTGCTGAGCAGTCAATTTTGCCTCTTCCAGAGTAGTTTGAAGATAAGCCATGGCATCGGTCTTGGCAGTCTCTTTTAGGGATTCCAACAACTGGCTTTTAGCATCCTCTGCAGAAAGCCCTGAAATCACTTCCAGTTGCTGTACTTGACTCTTGTGCAGTTTTTCTACCTCCGACTTTTTCTTATCGAGAATCTCCCCTTTGTGGGAATTCTCCTTTATCTGGTTTTCAAGTTGTGAATTGAGGCGTTTGTTCTTCGAGAGCTCGTTGCTTATTTGAGATTCTTTGTCCCTGGTGCGTTTTTCAGCCTCCGCAATTTTTTTATCCTTTCCTATAATGACTTTTTCATGCTGCGCTTTAAGTTCCAAGAACTTTTCCTTTGCCTGAAAAATTTTATCCTTCTTTATATTTTCCCCTTCCTTCTTCGCCTCTCTGATGATATTGGATGCCTCTTTTTTTGCATTGCCAATCGTCTTTGCAGCCTTCCCCTTCTCTAACATCTTGGCGATTGCGAAACCAATGGCCAAACCAACAACTGCTGCTATAATTAGTGTAACGGTACTATCCATTTTACTGAGTTTGGTTATAAAAAAAGCCCACATCGGTGGAAGTTTTGTACAAACTCCTAAAAACAGGTTTAGGGCTACCAAGCTGATCAAGGATCCTTATACAAGTAAGGCCTGCTTTTACAACCTAAACTCACCCTTTTTAAATGTAATAATGTTGAG
>CAYNUM010000259.1:0-4425 GCA_964400025.1 uncultured Croceivirga sp. | reverse complement strand
AACGGCTCGTTGAGGAATATAAAATTGCCAGCATTCCCATTTCTGTATTCAATCTTAACAGGGTAGATAACAAACAACTCCGTTTTTGCTTTGCAAAGACAGATGAAACTTTGGATAAGGCAATTTCTATCCTAAATAAAATTACCTGACCGAGGCACTAACCATCTTCATGAATTCCCCGATCTTACTGGGTTCCAACCAACGGGTCACAACGACTAAATCATTTTCTTTATCCACAACGATAAAATTTCCGCCAAAACCGGCCGCGTAGAATACCTGCCCGTTGACACCAGACCATTGCCGACCACCTTCAAGGTTCAACCACCACATGTAGCCATAGTTGTTATTAGGTTTCGATGGTGCTGTAGCCATGTTGATCCATTCTTTGCTTATTAACTGTTCTCCGTTCCAGTTTCCTTCGTTTAGAAAGAGTAATCCAAAGCGTGCCATATCATCTGCCGAAATGAAAATTCCACCACCAGAATGACCTCCTCCGGTCACTGACTTCATTTGCATGCCATCAATGGTCGTCCAGGCATCTTTATAACCAAACCAGCGCCACGTTGTTGATGCCCCAATCTTATCCATCAGATTTTCTTTCAGAACCATTGGCAGGGGTTTACGCCACACATGTGTCAAAGAATAGGCCAAGACGTTTACACGCACATCATTGTATTCCATAACTGTACCCGGTTCTTTAAGCTCACGATATTTCCAATCATCAAGACCACCCCCTCTTGGGGGTCTATCAGCCCAATCTTTTATTCCGAACAGCTGGCCCGACCAATCAGAATTCTGTTGAAGTAAATGCTCCCAAGTTACCTTGGAATTGTGTTCGCCATCAAAAGTACCATCCCAAACATAAGAACCCACTTTATCATTAACATCAGCAATCAACTTTTGGTCATAAGCTAAACCAGCCATGGTTGACAAAAAACTTTTGGTTACACTAAAAGTCATGTCAACCCTTTGTGTATCGCCCCAACTTTTTACTAAAAAACCATTTTTTAAAATCAATCCCGCGGGTCCTCCACGTTTTTTGGTAGGACCAAGAATCTCATGGAATGGCTCTCGCTCAAAACCTTTTAATATGGCCCTTCGCAAATCTCTAGATCCAGAATACTCATTGTCTTGGGCAAATTGAACCGCGGTATTCAGCTGTTCTTCATTAAAATCATCTGAAATACCATCAAACCGCTCCCATTTCTGATTCCTTTCGGGGAAAAAAAGTTCTTGTGAATAACCGTGTGATGCAAAAACTAAGAGGGTAAGAAGGATTATTTTTTTCATAGTGTTAGTTCTTTTTTCATTAACCAGTCAGTCTGTTTATCTTGACCAATATAATATGGGTGGGTTCCAAACTTAAGGTAGCCCTGACGTTCATAGAAACGTATCGCATTGCTATTCTGTTCCCAAACACCCAGCCAAAGATAGGCCTTCATCTGCTTTTGGGCCAGAGCTTCTATAAATACTAAAATGTCTGACCCTACACCTTGGCCTTGATAGCGCGATTGAACATAAATACGTTCAAGCTCCATGGCCTGCGAATCTTGAAACTCACTCTGGGCATCAAAAACATTGACCTTGAAATAACCAGCAACAGTCTGGTCAATGAGCACAAAATAAAAGGAGGTATTGGGGTTTTTCAACTCAGAAAGCAGTTGTTCTTTAGAAAACGCCGTATCTAAATATACTTTGAAATCTTGAGGGTCATTCTGTGATTCAAAGGCCTCTACGAAAGTGCTTATCGAAAGAATCTTTAATTGTTTTACATCTTGAAGGACACACTTTCTAAAATGGAGTTGCATTTGTCAAAAATAAAAAAGAGTCGATGATTAATCGACTCTACTTTCTTTTCTAGTGTAAGCTGGTTCTTATAACATAAATAGCTTTCGCACCAATCTCACAAAACCGCTATAAAAATCGTTGCGGTAAACCTGAATGTCTTGCTCAACGGCAACAGGTTCTTGGTTAAATTCTGAAATCATCGGTTTTGGAATTAAAGCAGGTTAATTTGGGGAATTTTTATTTCATTCCAAAGTTAATTAATCACTTTGACGCCTTAAATATTATGTTGTGAATCCAAACCATCCTGTTGTGTGCCAAACGAACTGTATGTTTTCAACGACAAACTGCAGGTCTATAACTCCATTTCAGGAACGGTGCCGTCCACTACGAGCTTGCCCTCGGTAGCTTCTTTGATTTGTTCTACAGAAATACCGGGTGCCCTTTCCAGTAAATGAAATTCGTTGTTCTTAATTTCCAAAACAGCCAAATTCGTAACTATTTTCTTCACACAACCTACGCCTGTCAATGGTAGGGTGCATTGCTGTAACAATTTTGACTTTCCCGCTTTATTGGTATGCATCATGGCAACAATTATGTTTTCTGCAGAAGCTACCAAATCCATCGCCCCGCCCATTCCCTTGACCATTTTTCCAGGAATCTTCCAATTGGCGATATCGCCATTTTCAGCGACCTCCATGGCTCCTAAAATGGTGAGGTCAACGTGCTTGCCACGAATCATTCCGAAACTTGTGGCGGAGTCAAAAAATGAGGCGCCTGGAAGCGTTGTTATCGTCTGTTTGCCGGCATTTATAATATCTGCATCTTCTTCCCCCTCAAAAGGAAAAGGGCCCATTCCCAAAACGCCATTTTCACTCTGAAACTCCACCTCAATATCATTGCGGACAAAATTGGCCACCAAGGTTGGAATACCAATGCCCAAGTTGACATAATACCCATCCTTAACTTCCTTTGCGATACGTTTTGCAATTCCGTTTTTATCAAGCACTATTTCTAGGTATTAAAGTTTTGTTGAACCTACTGGTCTTTTCCATTTCATGCCTCCAGAAAAATATAGGAATTACAAAGGTAAAAGCAGCAATAAATCCAATTTGCCAAACAAGAACCGTGCTGATAATACCCAGAAGCAATCCAATTAAATTGACCTTATAATCAACAACTGCGTCAATTCTATTGATGTGTTTTTTATCCATTTTTCCACATTTCCTGCAATTTACCCTAACCGAATCACTATTTAGTTTCATTTTCAAATCAATTCTGGTTTCGGCTTTCTCTTGAATAAAATTCTGAGCTTTGCAAGAAGAACATATATAGCTAAGCTTCATTCTTTTGCTCTGACAGTTCGTTGTTCAATTCGCTTTTCGTATTGCTCTCCCTTGAAAATACGTTGGATAAATATTCCTGGGATGTGAATGGAATTCGGGTCAAGGCTTCCAGCGGGCAACAATTCTTCAACCTCCGCCACGGTAATGGTAGCAGCCCCACACATGCACGGATTAAAATTTCGTGCTGTGCCCTTGAAAATGAGATTTCCGGCCTCGTCTCCCTTCCAAGCTTTTACAAATGAAAAATCGGCTCTAAAAGCGGGTTCCAACACATACATTTTACCGTCAAATTCACGCGTTTCCTTTCCTTCAGCAACTTCGGTACCATACCCTGCAGGAGTGTAAAATGCGGGAAAACCAGCCTGAGCTGCCCGGCATTTCTCGGCAAGAGTACCTTGGGGTGTCAATTCGACTTCCAGTTCCCCAGAAAGCATTTGTCGCTCAAACTCATCATTCTCACCGACATAAGATGAAATCATTTTTTTGATTTGATGATTTTGTAGTAATAATCCTAAACCGAAATCATCAACTCCGGCATTATTGGAGATACAAGTAATGTCTTTTACGCCCAATCGTACCAGTTCACCAATCGCATTTTCAGGTATACCGCAAAGACCGAAGCCCCCGAGCATAAAAGTCATACCATCCCGCGCACCAACAAGGGCGTCTTTAACCCCAGAAACTTTTTTATTTATCATGAATTAAGGCTAGCAATTCAAATGAAAGTTACAAAATAAAGCGGTTGCGAAACCTAGAAATCCAAATCGTCAAGATCGTCTTCTGTGTCTGTATCTTCCTTCAATTCTTCCAAAATCTTGGTACAGTCGACATTTATGGAAAGATTTTCAGGTTCTTCAAAACCTTCCATTGAAATTCCCAATTTATCATTGGCATAATTGGCCTTCATATATAGCGCCCATATAGGTAGTGCCATCGAAGCGCCTTGACCATAAATTGTACGGTCAAAATGAACCGATCTTTCTTCGCCCCCGACCCATACACCGGTAACCAGATTAGGTACCATACCCATGAACCAGCCGTCACTTTGGTTTTGGGTAGTTCCTGTTTTACCCGCAATCGGATTATTGAATTCATAGGGGTAACCCGTAATGATTTCTTTATACACATCTTGTTCTTTGGCGAAGGTATGTCTTAACCTACCACCAGAACCAAACTCGGTGACACCTTCCATGAGGTTAACCATGGTATAGGCCACATCTTTACTTAAAACATCTTTGGTTTCCGGTACATACTCATAAAGCACGGTCCCGTTTTTGTCCTCAATCCTAGTAAT
>CAYNUM010000258.1:0-4440 GCA_964400025.1 uncultured Croceivirga sp. | reverse complement strand
ATTTGCATCGTTCTCCAATCTTTTGAACATGTCAAAAATACCGGCCTGTAGATGTTTCGGTATGCCCTTGCCATTATCTGCAACGCAGAACAACCACTTATCTCCCTGTTCCCTTGCCTTGATTGTTACCAGACCTGTTTTGTTGTTTTCGGTTGCGGCAACAGCATTGGTTAGAATGTTTTTAAAAAGTTGTTCGATACGATATTTGCCCGTACGTAAGGTGGGCAATTTGCCATTGATTTTGATTTTTACATTATCTGGAACAAAAATGGTGCGCTCAATTTCGTGAACAAGATTCTTGAGGTCAACTTCTTTCACTTTTTCTTCTACAGAATCAATTGTGGCATGTTTTAAAATGCCGTCTATGAGGCTGTCCATCTTAGTAAGGTTCTGAAAAATCAATTCAAAACTGTTCTTGCAACCGTTTTTGAAATCGTCAGAACTATCTTCATATACCCAACTTACCAATGAATGTATATTTCTTATTGGGGACTTCAAATCATGCGAAACCATGTGCGCATAATTATTTAAGGACTCATTTTGCTGTTCCAAGTTCCTCATTAGATTGTCTTTTTCAGCGGTCATTTCAACAATCTTATTGGTTTGATTTTCAATGTTTTCAACCAATTTTTGAGGATCAAAGCCCAACTCGCCATTTGTGGGAACCGTTCTGCTCTCCATAAACGAGACCGCCTTACTTAAGGCCTCAAGAACCTTACGCTGACTTTCAGTTTCGCGGTTAAGACGCTTATTCGCCTCGTATAATTCTTTCGAGCTCAATGATGTCGCACGTTGAATCATGGCGAGTTTATCGTCATAATCACCATACGATTGATCAACAGACTCGTAGAATTCATCCAAAGCTGGATGCTCCTTTAAATCCTCGGGCAAAAACTTCTTTATTTGTCGTTTAAGCAAAGAATGCATTTATTCACTCATTAGGGTTAAGGTCATGGTTTGGTTATGTAATTGGCATTCATTCTTACCGGCAAATGGGGCCATTTCTCCATAAGAATAAAAACCCGTGATTTTGGCATTACCACCGACCACATCCATAACTTCTTCTATTTCTTCTTCTGTTCTTCCGGCCAAAACCAATTTTCTACCTACACAGCTTACCAAAATGGCAAGCTCAGGAGAATTTTCTCTGTGTTGCATAGCCTGTTCTGCTGCGTTAGAAGCCCCTTCAGCAATATCATCCATAGTACACATCATAAGCTGTACTTTGGAATTCACTGGCACGTCACCAGCCAAAATCATGGAATTACTCTCTTCATCAATGTTTAAAATCGTCCGAACAAGAGGTTCTTCGTTTTCACTTTGTTGTACTGTCAATGGATAAAGAAGAGCAGCTTGAGGCAGTTGATCGGCCTTATCTCCCAAATAGGTTTTATAAAGGTCCAGCGCCGGCTGACCATCGATTTCATACAAGATATTCCCAACTGATTTTGTAATTGTCCGTTCAGGACCAAAGGGTGTCCATCCACCATAATTGGCATAAGAGACTTCCAAACTTTCACCGTAAAAGCCTATTGCAACTACTTCGCCCTGTTTAGGGTTTTCGTTATATGAAGTCAGCGTTTTTTCAAATCGAGCACCGTCACCACATAAACCACCGGTTATCGAAGCCTTGAAATCATTTTCTGATTCCATCCCTTCAATCAATCCACTACCATTTACAAAACTTCCGTCGGAAACAATGAATATGTGTCTAAGCTTCTCATTATCAAACTTGGATGATATGGACTTACCCATCTTTTCGATGTCAACGAAATCTGCAATGTTTTCGGTGACGATTTGAAAAGTTGTTCTTTCAAATTCAATGGCTGTCAAGGTTAAGGTTCCATCGTAGACATGAGTCCCCATAATTTCACCTGAGGTAGATCCAAAAACCAGTTCACCATCTGGGTATAATTCCCTAATCTCATCATAAATCGTATCTGATTCCAAAAGGAACCTATCTCCAAAAATGAATACCAAAGGTTTCACCAAAGATTGTGATTCAATAAATTTCCATTTCCCGTTCTGGTTTCTTCTTGCTTGATTTATCTTCATGACCTTGCTTTTTACATTATTTTTTTATGGTGAAGTAAAATGTGGTTCCTACTCCTATTTCACTTTTCAACCAAACCTTGCCTTTATATCTGTCAATAATCTTTTTTACTATCGATAACCCGATACCCGTAGATCTTTCATTGTTTCCAATGGACTGGAAAATTTGAAAGATCTTTTTATGGTATTCTTCGGGAATGCCCACACCATTGTCTTTCACACTGAACTGCCAATGTGTTCGGGTTTCTTCGCTGGCAACCTCCACTACTCCCACCTTCTTGTCAATATTTACAACTGCATTGCTCAAAAAATTCTGGAAGAGCTGATGAATCTTGACCTTATCGGCCTGTATGACCGGTAACTTGTTAGCAGCCTTAACTTTCACATGATCCGGGATGTAAATTATCTCGGTGATTTCTTTAATCACCTCATTTACGTCAACCTTTGTATTGTCTAATTTGTCATTGCTGAGCGTCGAGTACTTTAAGATTCCATCAATCAACTTATCCATACCCTCAACCTTTTCCATCATCATCTTTAGGTTATACCTGCCTGCTTCATCCAAAACTTCCTTGTAGTCGTCATAAATCCAAGTTGCTAGCGCGGTCACACTGCGCAATGGGGACTTTAAATCATGGGAAACGATATGGGCATATTCTTGTAAGCCCTTATTACTCTCCTCTAATTCGGTTACTAATTTTTGTTTTTGAAGCTCTAGTTCCTTTTGTTTGGTAATGTCTAAATGCACACCAATTGAGCCAATTATCTTTCCTGTTTCGTCATATCTAGGGGCAGCACTTATCAGCCAGTACCTACTTTCTCCATTGTCTAGATTGACCTCTATTTCATACGAATCCGATTGGTTTCTTCTGCGCTTTTCAAACTGCTCTTTTATCTTGGATAGATTGTCTTCGTCCAAATTCATTACATCAAGAACATCTCGGCCAATCAATTTTTCTTGGGATTTTCCAACCATTTCAGAATAGGTATGGTTGGCCATCAGAATGTTATTTTCAGTATCAATTTCGACCAACCCCAGGTTCATGTTGGCTATGATACTGCTGTACTTCTCTTTCTGTATTTCAAGATGTTTTCTATAGTTCTTTTTAAGACTCACATCATTGTAGGTCCATAGGTGTCCTTTATAGACATCATCAATAAACAAGGGAATATAGTCGCGTTCAAAAGTTCGACCATCGGTGAGTTCAAGTTCATCTGAAATCACCAATTCTTTTTTCTTGAGAATAAATTCGGTACGTTTTACCAGATGATCTGGGTCTTGAAATAAGTGCTTGTACTTATCAAGTGACTTTTTGCAATCGACACCTGACAGTTTATGGGGTGCAATAGGAATATTAAAAAGATCACAGAATTTCTGATTGGTCAAAACCATTTTTCTGTTTTCATCTTCCAATAACACACCTGTCTGAAGATTTTTTATCAAGGTGGAGAGTTGCTGTTCAGAAGCCTTTAAACGTTCTTCTGATATTTTATCATTGGTAATATCCTCAATCATTGCCACTTTATAGTCAACTTCACCCTTATCATTTCGAACAGTGCTCACCGAAGTCTTACCCCATATCGATTCACCATTTTTTTTGTGGAACTTTCTAATAATGGCAAACTTATCAGAGTTACCACGCTTGTTGTTCTCAAGAATATCTTCATAAAGGCTGATATCTTCAATGGTGGAAATATCATCAATGGACATCTGTTTTAATTCCAATTCAGAA
This sequence comes from uncultured Croceivirga sp., assembly GCA_964400025.1. Lineage (GTDB taxonomy): Bacteria > Bacteroidota > Bacteroidia > Flavobacteriales > Flavobacteriaceae > Croceivirga. The sequence goes on along the minus strand of CAYNUM010000258.1, from coordinate 655 downwards.
TACCCCATTAAATCAACAAAAGTTCGATTGGCTTTTACAATCTTGCTTTCGACTACCAACAAAATACCTAAGGAAGAGTTTTCGACAATAATGTCTTGCTGCTTCTTTTGGCTCTCGAGAAGTTCTTTTATCTGAATCTCTTTTGTGATGTCTCGAATGATTCCCTGCGCGGCAATTGGGGTTCCGTTTTCATCATAAATCAAACTCGCATTGATGTTCACATACTTTTCACCATACTTTTGGGTATTAATCTTGACATTATAGTTTTTAAGTATTCCTATTTGTAAAAGGGTCTGAAAAGATTCTGCCGTATATTCTAAAAAATCAGAATGTACAAGGTTTGAAAGATAGACCTCCTCCTTAGTATGGTCGAAGCCCAAAAATTCCTTTGCACTCGTATTCATGTTGATAACCCGTGTGCTAAGGTCCATGACCACATAGGGGTCAATTATATTGACAAAAGCCCCGTCGATTTCAGTATCTTTTTTATTGACCAGAGATTCTAGTCTTCCGTTAGCCTCCCTTAAATGCAAAGACGCATCATAAAGCTCCTTGGATTTATCTTCCAAGAGGCGTTCAGCTGCCTTTCGAGCCCTTTTCTCACGGTCGAGAGCCCTCTTAAGTACGGCTACATCTTGATTATCCGTGTTGGACA
>CAYNUM010000257.1:0-4441 GCA_964400025.1 uncultured Croceivirga sp. | reverse complement strand
CGCTTGGCACTTGAAGCCAAACGTCTAATACATTTTACGGATAAGCAGAACCAAGAGATTGCCTATGAACTAGGCTTTAATGACCCTGCACACTTCAGTCGTTTTTTTAAAAAAATGACATCAATGACACCTTCAGAGTATAAGGAAAACCTTGTGTAATACCCCCAAGGGAAATATTGGCAAGTGGTCGGGAAATCCTTGCTAACCCTTGCCCTTTCTATACCCGCATCTTTGTGCTGTAATTAAAAATAAGAATCATGAATGCAGCACAGAAATCACTTTTCAACCTCATCGAGATATTTAGTAACAATAGAAAACCGGTAATGCATACGGCGATTGCCCAAGATCATTGTGATAAAAAGCATCACCATGATTTTTACTGTGATGCTGAGAAACCCTTTGTAAATAACATTTAATAAAAACAATAATTTAAAGAAAAAGAGAAATGAGCACATTTAACGTACCTAAAAGAGATGAAGTAAGTAGTCAAAATCAAGCGATTTTTGATAACCTTGAAAATGCCTTGGGCTTTGTACCCAACCTTTATGCAACCTATGCACATTCTGAGAATGCACTAGGTAATTATTTAGCACTTTCTGGAGCAAAAACTTCATTGAATGCAAAACAAAAAGAAGTGGTCAATTTGGCGGTAAGTCAAGTTAACAACTGTATTTACTGTCTTTCAGCGCATACTGCCATCGGAAAGATGAACGGTTTTACCGAGGAGCAAATCTTGGAACTAAGAGCGGGTTATGCGTCTTTTGACACAAAGTTGGATGCCTTGGCAAGATTGGCAAGAAACATAACTGAGAACAGGGGAGCCACCGATAATGCGGTTATTGAAAATTTTCTGAATGCAGGATGGACCAAAGAAAACCTTGTTGACACCATAGTTTTGGTTGGGGATAAAACCATATCAAATTACTTGCACAGTACAACAAAAGTTCCAGTAGATTTTCCTGTGGCACCAGCATTGGAAACAGTAGAAGGATAAATCAAAATTTAAATCATAAAAACAATTAAAATGAAAAAAGTAGTAGCATTAGTAGTATTGACTTTAGGTTTGGTCGTTCAGGTCAATGCTCAGGACAAAATGATGAAAGATAAGATGATGTCTGATGACGTTCAGAAAATTGCCTTGGAGCAGACACCGGGTGAGTTTACCCAAAAAACGGTAACGGTCTCAGAAGGAACATATGTTTTTGAAATTGCCAATAATGGTGTAGATCACAATATAGGGTTTGTGTTGGTTGAAAAGGGTAAGGATGTAAGTAATCCTGATAACCATATTCAAACAGCCTATGTTACCGCTCCCGTAGAGACTGATAAGGTTGGGGTTTCAAAACCCACCACACTTGAGAAAGGGGAATATGTTTATTTCTGTCCGCTAAATCCAACGTCGACAGATAATACCTTGGTGGTAAAGTAAACTTTGTTGAATGGAAAAACCGGTTTAAAAACCGGTTTTTTTATGCCCTTAATTCAAGTTCATTAAATAAACTTGGGGCCACACTTTTGGCCAAATGAATGGGCCAATCATTTTGGTGCAGATGACTTTCTGTAATCGCACTTTCAAATAACAAATACAATCCTCCCGAAATTTTCTCGGTTTCTGCCTTTGAAACATGGGCAATATTGTCTCCAACGACTTCACCCAAAAACAGCAGTAGTTCTTTTTTCTGCTTTTGGATGTAAGCATGAATTTCTTTGTCTTCAGGCCCTAATTCACCCAGTGTTTTTTGAGCCCAACAGCCATAAAATTCTCCTTTTCGATATAAGTCCCTCAAATAATCGAAAATAGCGAGTAGCTGCGATTTACTATCCAACTTTGATTTTACCATGTCTTGAATGGCCTGCATAAAGCCTTGGTGCTTTAAATCTAAATAAGCGATACAAATAGCTTCTTTAGATTTAAAATGATGGTATAAAGTTGCCTTTGCAACATTGGCCTTTTCGATGATTTCGTTGATTCCTGTGGAGTTATATCCGTTCATATAGAATAGCTGGCTAGCTACCTCTATGATATGTTCCTTTATTTTTGATTTTGGCATAATCAAATTTAGAAAAGACCGGTCTGTCTAATACTATAAGACCAAAAAGCTATCCACATTTTGTTGACATCTGAAGTTCTTCAATATGATAGGAGTTGAACTCGAAATTTTAAACAATTTTTAGCGTTTTTCATGAGCTAGAATTTTTATTTCAAACCTAGTTTCGCAAAAAAATTGCTTGTGTTTTTAGATGTTTTAACCTCCATATTATGGAGTATGTCCCCATTCGGGGAATCGAAAGTGGGTATTCCTTATGGAATATCGCAGGGGGTCAATAGTTATCTTGTTTTTGCCTCATGTTTTTTGGCCAATCTTTTGGTGTTTCCTATCATGATGTTCTTTTTGGAAGATGTCAACAATAAACTAGTGGCTTGGCGTCCATACAAAAAGGCAGCGGTATGGGTGGCGAAACGGGCTAAATCAAATACAGGTTCTAAAATAAATCGTTTTGGGTTTTTAGGGTTAGCGCTCTTCGTTATGCTCCCAGTGCCCGGCACAGGTGTTTATGCTGGTAGTATTGCGGCTTATTTATTTCAACTTGAACGTAAAAAGGCGTTTGTAGCCAACGCGGTGGGCATCTTTTTTTCATCTTTGATTATTTGGGCTCTTTCTGTTTCTGTCAAGTCAATTTAAAAATCGAATTTCAGCTGTACCGATATGGTTTCTTCTTCTTTGGGTTTTGGGATGCTCTTTTTTTCGGTGTTCAAATTGGCCAATGAAATGCCCAACAAGCGTACTGAACTTTGCATAGGGCTTTGATATAGAAGCTCTTTGGCCGTTTCTAAAATCAACGCTTTTTCTGAAACGAAATAGGGTAGTGTCTTGCTCCGAGTCTGTAAGGTAAAATCACTATATTTGATTTTTAGGGTGATGGTCTTACCAGCGATTTTTGATTTTTTCAATCGGCGTTCCAGCTCTTGGGCGATGTTATCCAAGCGTTCCAACATAAAAATCTCACTACTTAGATTTTCACTGAAGGTACGTTCAGCACCAACTGACTTAGGGGTTCTTTCTGGTTTTACCTCGCTGGTATGAATACCACGAACGACGTGGTAATAATAGCTTCCGCTTTTTCCAAAATGTTGGTCAAGAAATTCTCGTGATTTTCCTTTCAGATCTAATCCCGTAAAAATCCCCAGCTTATACATTTTTTCAGCCGTGACCTTTCCTACCCCATAGAACTTACGAATATCCAAGTCTTCCAAAAATTGAATCACTTCTTCAGGATTAACCGTTTTCTGTCCGTTGGGCTTGTTGTAATCACTGGCGACCTTTGCAATAAATTTATTGATGGAAATACCAGCGGAAGCAGTCAATCCCGTTTTATCCAAAATTTTACCCCTAATTTCTTTGGCGATAAGCGTGGCAGATGGATTTCCTTTTTTGTTTTCCGTAACATCAAGATAGGCTTCATCCAATGAAAGGGGTTCTACCAAATCGGTATACTCTAGAAAAACACTTCGTACTTGTTGGGATACTTCTTTGTAACGATCAAATCGAGGTCGAACGAATATCAGATCAGGACAGTTTTTTTGTGCCAAATAACCGCTCATGGCACTTCGAACCCCATATTTTCGTGCTTCATAGCTCGCTGCTGAGACAACCCCTCTTTTTGAACCACCACCAACGGCAACGGGTTTGCCCTTCAATTCAGGATTGTCGTGTTGCTCTACAGATGCATAGAAGGCATCCATATCAACATGAATGATTTTTCGAAGCGTAAAATCGAAGTCCATACCCAAAATTAGGGTATATTTAGTTTGATGGAGCACTTGGAAATTGAGCGAAAATTTTTGGTCAAAACGGATGGATATAAGGCCAAGGCCGTGTCTGAAGTTCGCATTGTGCAAGGGTTCTTAAACACACATCCTGAAAGGACTGTTCGGGTTCGAATTAAGGGGCAGAAGGGGTACCTTACCGTTAAAGGGAAAGGAAATGACTCAGGAACTACCCGTTTCGAATGGGAAACTGAGATTTCACTTGATGAGGCGACCCATTTAATCGACCTATGCGAACCGGTTATTTTGGACAAGGTTCGATTTGAGGTTCCTGTGAGAAACCATGTTTATGAGATAGATGAATTTTATGGCGAAAACCGCGGTTTAGTCGTTGCTGAAATTGAATTGAACCATGAAGACGAGCCTTTTGAAAAACCAGAGTGGCTGGGTGATGAGGTTACCGGTCAAATAAAATATTACAACTCGCAACTAAGTATAAAACCCTTTAACCAATGGATAGAATAAGACTGATAGTAGTATTGACCCTAGTTCTTGTGGCATTCGCTTGTAAACAAGTAGAAAAGACAGAAACAACTCCCGAAATTGAGGAACCAACGAAGAGCATGGCAACGTTAAAACAAGAATTGACCGATAAGGGTTTTCAAATCTTTG
>CAYNUM010000256.1:0-4462 GCA_964400025.1 uncultured Croceivirga sp. | reverse complement strand
CCATTACCAGTCCATTTTGCTGGCACCTCAGAAAACTTTGAATCTGACAATTGGCTTTTTTCACCCCCGAGTGGCAAGTAACCGTCTTGCCACCTGGGTACTTGAAATTCAGCACCAGGTATATAATAAAAGTTATTATTTCGACCATATTCTGTAGTGGTGTCATCTTTTGCCCCAAAATCCACGATCCCATCAGGATTGGTAAGCCCTTCATAATTACGTGCAATATGATTCGGAACGATATCGATAATGACCTTCATTTTGTGCGCATGGGTTCTTTCAACCAAGGCCTTGAACTCACCTAAACGATTCTCTGGATCTATCGCCAAATCTGGATTTACATTGTAATAGTCTTTCACGGCATAGGGCGACCCTGCTCGACCCTTGACCACATCGGGGTCGTCATTTGAAATACCGTATTTGTTGTAATCACGAATTACAGCATGGTGTGGCACTCCGGTATACCAGACATGGGTGATACCCAAATCTCTAATTTCTGACAAGGCCTTATCATCAAAATCAGCAAACTTGCCAACGCCATTTTCTTCAATGGTGCCCCATGGTTTATTGGTAGTATTGGTATTGCCAAAAAGTCGAGTAAAAACCTGATAAACAACTTTTTTATGTTCTTTGTTCATTTGTGATTGATTTTGAGAAGCATCGTTCTTTTCTGACTGTTTTTGACATGCGACAAACAAAAAAGCAAGAAAGCAAAAAGCGTATATGGTCTTTGTCATTTTACTCGGTTTATAGATAGTAGTGTTGCTGACTTAGCTTCTACATCCACTCTGTTTGAAATTACGAATACCTCATCAGAAAGTACATTTCTGCCTTCTTTTCCTGCTAAATTCATCTCAGCGTACCTTGTTAAATCCAGCGTTATGTTTTCTTGGTTTTTGTTCAATATCAGCATAACCAATTCGTCGGCATTATATCTAAAAAGTACGTAAACGCCATCTTTTGGTGCAAAATGTTTTGTTTGTCCTGAATGAATAGCTTTAGATAGCTTTCTAAAATTGAGCAGTTTCTTTAAGTATGATTGCATACCCTTAGCCTTTGCCGACAAGCCATCGCCGTTAAAGGCATTTACCTCATCATCGGCCCATCCACCTGGAAAATCAGTTCTAATCAATCCGTGGTCTCCAGGTTTATCGGAGTTTTGCATTAAAATCTCGGTACCATAATAGAGCTGTGGAATTCGAGGTGCGGTCAAGATAAAGGCCATAGCCATCTTTGTCAAAGCAACATCTTCATTCAGCTGGGTGAAAATCCTGTCCATATCGTGATTGTCACCAAATAACAATATCGATTGGGGGTTGGCATAATAAAAATCATTCGCCAAGCCCTCATACAATTTAATCAGCCCCTTATCCCAGCTTTCAGGTTCTATTAACGCCTCAACCAATGCTTTCTGAATAGGAAAATCCATGGTGCTTTTCAAGTTGGATTCATACCCATCGCGATTATTAGCACCCTCTTGCCAGTACCCGACCAATAACGGATTATAACTCCATTCCTCGCCCACAATATTGAAATTGGGATATTCTTTCATTATGGCTATTGCCCAATCTGACATGAATCGTTTGTTAGGATACGGATAGGTATCTTGACGAATACCACCCAATTGCAAGGTTTCAATCCACCAAATACTATTTTGAATAAGATATTTAGCCATGAACGGGTTGCTTTGATTCAGGTCAGGCATAGAAGGCACGAACCAACCCTGCTCCATTAGTTTCAAATCAAATTCGGAAGCATAACGGTCTTGGTTGACCGTTCGACGGTGATTGGTATTGGTAATTGGGTTACCTGATTCAAAATCATTTTGAAAATTGACCCAATCCTTGAAAGGTAAATCATCCATCCACCAATGTTCGCGACCACAATGATTCGCCACTTGGTCCATAATTAATTTGATACCCCTTTCAGAGGCTCTTTCAGATAATTCAATGTATTCTTTCAACGTTCCAAATCTGGGGTCTACTTCATAAAAATCAGTTATGGCATACCCGTGATAAGATTGCTCAGGCATATCGTTTATCAATAATGGGCTCGACCAAATCGCAGTAAAACCCATTTCGTCAATATAATCGAGATGGGCTGTTATACCCATTATATCACCACCATGCCTTTTGTAATCATGGGTTCTATCGACTTCTGTTTCCAAAAGATCTTTGAAAACATCATTATTTGGATTTTCATTGGCAAAGCGGTCAGGAGTAATTAGATACACTACGTCAGAACTTCCAAAACCTCGATATTGATCGCCCTCTTTAGCTCGTTTTCTTAATTTATATTCGTGTATAAATTGGTCCCCATTTTTATGTACGAACTTGATGGGTAACTTACCTGGAACGGTATGCTTTGGGATTTGAATCTCAAGAAAAAGATAATTCGGATTTTCAGCGTTGACCTTCTCTATCAGGGTAACAGTTTCATGTTGAATTGAAGGCTCATACTTTGAGATGGAATCACCATAAACCAATAGCTGCAGGTTTTGTGCTGCCATGCCAACCCACCAATTGGGTGGCTCAACCTTTTTAATTTGCGCATTTAAGGCATGACATAAACCTATCATGACTAAAACCGCACACCTTTTTACCATCTTCTATATAGTTACCGTTTTTCCTGGTGATAAAACCACACGTTCTCCATTGACACGAATCGACATTTCTTCATTACCCGCCAAATGATAGGAAGAACCTTCCTTGGTCACCGTAATTATTAAAATCCGATTTCTGAAGTTTACCTTAAAAGAGTAGGAATGCCACTGTTCAGGTATCTGTGGGAAAAAGTTCAATTTATCATCAAGCACTCGCATGCCCCCGAAGCCTTCGACAATGCTCATCCATGTGCCCGCCATAGAGGTTATATGCAAACCTTCTTCCACTTCTTTGTTGTAGTCATCCAAATCCAATCGAGAAGTTCTTAAATAAAAAGTATAGGCTTGTTCCATCCTACCCAATTTGGCAGCTTGAATACTGTGCACGCAAGGGGATAATGATGATTCATGAACCGTAAAAGGCTCGTAAAAGTCAAAGTGGCGCTCCAACTCCTTAGAAGAAAAATGGTCTTCAAAGAAATAGAACCCTTGAAGTACATCAGCTTGCTTGATGTAGGGTGAGCGAAGAATACGATCCCAACTCCACTTTTGGTTAATGGGGCGTTGCGAATTATCGAGATCATCTACCTTGACCAATTCTTTATCCAAAAATCCGTCTTGCTGCAAAAAGACTTTATGTTTTTTTGACTTTGGAAAGTACATCTTATCGGCCACCTCTGCCCAAAGCTCCACTTCATCGTCGGTAACTTTGGTATGTGCCATAATCCTATCATAATCGGTCGGGTAGCCTTCTTTTACTTTTTTAAGCTGTTCAATAGTATATTTAATACACCACTTGGCCAGATAATTGGTATACCAGTTATTATTGATGTTGTTCTCATATTCATTTGGACCCGTTACCCCAAGTATAACATATTTCTCTTTTTTCAAAGACCAATTAGCCCTTTGATGCCAGAATCGAGCTATACCAATAAGCACCTCTAACCCCATTTCTGGCATATAGCTGTAATCGCCTGTGTATCGATAGTAATTATAAATGGCAAAGGCAATGGCCCCATTTCGATGAATTTCTTGAAAGGTAATCTCCCATTCGTTATGACACTCCTCACCGTTCATGGTTACCATAGGGTAGAGGGCCGCTCCATTTTTGAAACCAAGCAACTGCGCATTTTCAATCGCCTTTTCCAAATGGTTGTAACGATATTCCAATAGACTCCACGCTACCTTTTGATTCTTTGTGGTCATATAGAAAGGCAAGCAGTAGGCTTCGGTATCCCAATAGGTGCTACCTCCATACTTTTCGCCTGTAAATCCTTTAGGGCCAATGTTGAGTCTTGAGTCTTTGCCTAGGTAGGTCTGATTCAATTGAAAAATATTAAATCGAATTCCCTGCTGTGCTTTAACGTCACCTTCAATGGTGATATCACTCATTTCCCAAATTTCGGCCCAGGCTTCCTTTTGATTTTCCAACAAAGTTTCAAACCCTTTATCAGAAGCCTTATCCAAAGCGGTATTGGCTGCATCAATCAAGTTTGAGGTGTCATGATATCTTGAAGTGGTGTAACCGCCGAATTTTACCATCGAGGCTTTTTCTCCTTTCGCCATGGAAAAACTGTATTTCTGTGAAATGGAAGTTTCATTTTTTTCCTCACTCACCGATGGAATGGTTTTTTCGCCTATGTGCAATTCACTTTGCATAAATGTACAAGTGGCAAAATTGGTTTTCATGGTATGCGCCTCGATGAAAGCCCTATTCCCCTTTGAGGAGACGCCGGTAGTATTCCAAAATTTATCGTCCCAATTGCTGTCACGATTTTTTATTCCACTATCTAAATAAGGTAGCATGATAATTTCCGCAGCATAATCAATAAGCTGTAAGTCATACTGTATCGCTCCCAA
>CAYNUM010000255.1:0-4468 GCA_964400025.1 uncultured Croceivirga sp. | reverse complement strand
TGAAAAGCGAAAAGAGTCTCGAGAAGTGGTTCGGCAGTTCAACGATACGGTCCGTGAAAAATTGACCGACGATGATTTAGAAGGGTTTTACTCCACCATTGTAGTCATCAATGAACTTATCCAAGGCAAAAAGATTTATACAAATACAACAACAAAATAAAACTCAAAATTTGACAATGAAAAGGCATATTAACAAAGTTGCCGTAATCGGTTCTGGTATCATGGGGAGTGGAATTGCTTGCCACTTTGCCAATATTGGCGTGGAAGTACTTCTGCTGGATATTGTACCAAGGGAATTAAACGATAAAGAGAAGGCAAAAGGTTTATCGTTGGAAGACAAAGTCGTTAGAAACCGTTTGGTCAATGACGCTTTGGCCAAAGCATTGAAATCAAAGCCTTCACCAATATATCATAAGAAGTTTGCAAATCGAATCAAAACAGGAAACCTAGAGGACGATATTGCCAAGGTAAAGAACGTTGATTGGATAATTGAGGTCGTGGTAGAGCGCTTAGACATTAAAAAACAAGTTTTTGAAAATCTCGAAAAGCACCGCACACCCGGAACTTTGATTACTTCCAATACCTCTGGTATTCCGATTAAGTTTATGAGTGAGGGTCGAAGCGATGATTTCCAAAAGCATTTCTGTGGCACGCATTTCTTCAATCCAGCTCGTTACCTAAAACTTTTCGAAATAATTCCTGGGCCAAAAACAGATCAGGCCGTTTTGGATTTCTTAAATGAATATGGCGACAAGTATTTAGGAAAAACCTCGGTTGTAGCTAAGGATACTCCTGCTTTTATCGGTAACAGAATTGGAACTTTCGGAATATTCTCATTGTTCCATGCTATGAAAGATTTGGGCATGACTATTGAAGAGGTAGACAAGTTGACCGGCCCGCTTATCGGTCGACCAAAGTCAGCTACGTTCAGAACGGTTGATGTGGTCGGTTTGGATACCTTGGTGCACGTTGGAAACGGTCTTTACGAAAATTGCAAAGATGACGAACGACGCGACGTCTTTAAAATGCCTGATTTCATCAACACCATGATGGAAAATAAATGGTTGGGAAGCAAGACAGGGCAAGGTTTTTACAAAAAGTCGGTGAGTGCCGAGGGTAAAAAGGAAATCCTTTCTTTGGATTTGGATACGTTGGAATATCGCTCTAAAAAGAGTGCAAAATTTGCCACGCTTGAACTAACCAAATCCATTAATAACGTCGCCGACAGATTTGCTGTACTCAGTGATGGCAAAGATAAAGCGGGTGAATTTTTTAGAAAGAGTTTTGGGGCATTGTTCTCCTATTCCTCTTTGAGAATTCCAGAAATCACCGATGAACTTTTTAAAATTGATGATGCTACCTGTGCCGGTTTCGGTTGGGAACACGGACCATTTCAAATTTGGGATGCCGTAGGTTTGGACAAAGGAATCGAGTTTGTCGAAGCTGAAGGACTTCAAGTGGCCGATTGGGTGAAAGAAATGAAGGAGGCGGGTATTAATTCGTTCTACGATGTGAAAGATGGGGCAACCTATTATTATGATATTCCTTCCAAAACAATGGAAAAGGTTCCAGGTCAGGATGCCTTTATCATTTTGGATAACATCAGAAAATCAAATGAAGTATTTAAAAATCCTGGTGTTGTAGTAGAAGACTTGGGGGATGGAATCTTGAATTTGGAATTCCAATCCAAAATGAACACCATCGGTGCTGATGTGCTGATGGGGCTGAACAAAGCCATCGACATTGCCGAAAAAGATTTTCAAGGTTTGGTGGTTGGTAACCAAGCAGCAAACTTTTCGGTGGGGGCCAATATCGGTATGATTTTTATGATGGCCGTAGAGCAAGAATACGATGAGTTGAATATGGCGATAAAGATGTTCCAAGACTCCGTCATGAGAATGCGCTATTCATCCATTCCAACAGTAGCCGCACCACATGGAATGACCTTGGGTGGTGGTTGTGAGATAGCCTTGCATGCCGATAAGGTCGTGGCTGCTGCGGAAACTTACACAGGTCTTGTAGAGTTCGGCGTTGGTGTTATTCCAGGTGGTGGTGGCTCAAAAGAGATGGCCCTTCGTGCAACTGACTCCTTGAGGACAGGTGATGTTGAATTGAATATTCTTCAAGAGTACTTTTTGACCATTGGTATGGCTAAGGTATCGACCTCGGCCTACGAGGCTTTTGATTTAGGAATTTTTCAAAAAGGAAAAGACATCGTAATCGTCAATAAAGACCGGCAAATTGCCACGGCAAAAGCACATGCCAAGTTGATGGCTGAGCAGGGTTATACCCAGCCACCCGCGAGAAAAGATGTCAAGGTCTTGGGTAAACAAGCATTGGGTATGTTCTTGGTTGGAACCGATTCCATGGAAGCAAGCCGATATATCAGTGAACACGATAAAAAGATTGCCAATAAGCTGGCTTATGTCATGGCAGGTGGTGATTTGTCCGAGCCAACTTATGTGAGCGAGCAATACTTATTGGATATCGAACGGGAAGCTTTCTTGTCGCTTTGTACAGAACGCAAGACGCTTGAACGAATTGAGCACATGTTAAAAACAGGTAAACCTTTGCGCAACTAGGTTAGGGATGCCCAGGGATAGACAAGAAATATTGCAAAATATTGGAACGATTGCCGCATTGGTAATAAGTATAATAGCAATGGTAACGTCTATCTACGAGGCAGGAATTTCAAAATCACAGCAAAAGGCAATGGTTTGGCCTTATTTGGCAGTGTCGGAGCACTATGATGATAAAGGTTTTGGAATAAAGGTTACTAATAAAGGAACAGGTCCGGCGATAGTAACTTCCGTTCAGATAGATTATGAAGGGCATCCAATATCAGATATAAATACACTCATGGATTCGCTTAACCCAAACAGAACATTTGGGTATGATATAATGAGGAACAATAATATCGGGAATAGTGTTTATATGTCCGGGGAAGAAGAATTGGTTATCGGCCTCCCCTACAATGAAGAAACCCGGATAATCGTGGACAAGATTCCAAGGCTTCGAATGCGAATAGGTTATAAATCAGTCCTGGACGAATATTGGTATTACGACACCGAGAGTAATGTTCATAAAAAAGAAAAATTCAAGGCAAAAACAGAGTTTAAAAATTAGATTATGAAGACTGCATATATAGTTAAAGGCTACAGAACTGCTGTAGGCAAATCAAAAAGAGGTGGGTTTCGCTTTAAAAGGGCGGATGAGTTGGCTGCCGATACGATAGAGCATTTGGTAGCTCAAATGCCAGGTTTCGATAAGAAACGTATTGATGATGTCATTGTGGGTAATGCCATGCCAGAAGGTTCGCAAGGACTTAATATGGCTCGATTGATTTCATTGATGGGATTGGATATCATCGATGTTCCTGGGGTTACTGTGAATCGTTTTTGCTCTTCGGGATTGGAAACCATTGGTATTGCTTCGGCCAAGATTCAGGCAGGTATGGCCGATTGTATTATTGCCGGTGGAGTGGAAAGCATGAGTTCGGTACCGATGACAGGATATAAATCAGAACTGAATTACGATTTGGTAAATTCTGGTCATGAGGACTACTATTGGGGTATGGGTAATACTGCCGAAGCAGTAGCACAAGAATTCAAGGTGTCTAGGGAAGACCAAGATGAGTTTGCCTATCAATCACATATGAAAGCGTTAAAGGCTTTGGCTGAAGACCGTTTTCAAGACCAAATAGTGCCCATCGAAGTCGAAGAGACGTTTGTAGGTCCTGATGGTAAAAAAGCAAATCGAAAATTTACAGTAACAAAAGACGAAGGGCCAAGAGCAGGAACCTCTATTGAGGCACTGGCCAAACTGCGTCCTGTGTTTGCGGCCAATGGTAGTGTTACCGCCGGCAACTCTTCTCAAACCAGTGATGGCGCAGCATTTGTAATGGTGATGAGCGAAGAAATGGTAAAGGAGTTGAATATTGAGCCAGAAGCCCGTTTAGTGAGTTATGCAGCCGCGGGGGTTGAACCAAGAATCATGGGTATTGGTCCAGTAAAAGCGGTGCCTAAGGCATTAACGCAGGCCGGGTTGAAGCAAGACGATGTCGAACTTATTGAATTAAATGAGGCATTTGCTTCTCAATCATTAGCTGTTATACGCGAATTGGGCTTGAATTCTGACATCATCAATGTGAATGGAGGGGCGATTGCACTCGGACATCCGCTCGGTTGTACAGGTGCCAAACTTTCGGTTCAACTATTTGATGAAATGCGGAAGCGAAATATGCAGGGTAAGCACGGAATGGTCACCATGTGCGTAGGCACGGGACAAGGGGCTGCCGGCATCTTTGAATTTTTAAATTAATACTTACAAAATAATTGCAATGAGTACAGAAACAATACAAAAAGAAATCTTACGAGGAGGTCAGTTTATAGTCAAGGAAACCGATTGTGAAGATGTATTTACACCAGAGGACTTTTCAGAAGAACAGCAAATGATGCGAGAGTCGGTG
>CAYNUM010000254.1:0-4471 GCA_964400025.1 uncultured Croceivirga sp. | reverse complement strand
GGATTTGAAACAATACAATCAAACCCATGGTTATGATTTTCTTGGCCAAAAAAATCAAATTGAATTTCAGGATCTAAAATGTCTGCTTTTCGAAATTGTATCGCTACCCTATTGGAGCTCGCATTTTCTTTTGCCACTTGTAAAGCCAAATCTGAGACATCTAGCGCATAAACTTTCGCTCTTGGGAAGGCCTTGGCCAAAGTAATGGCAATGCAACCACTACCTGTTCCTATATCCAAAATACGCAAAGAAGTTTTTTGATTGTGATTAGAATCAATAATCCAGTGAACCAATTCTACTGTTTCAGGACGTGGAATTAAAACATCTGGTGTGACCTTTAGTTTTATGTCCATGAAATGGGCCTCCCCCAAGATATATTGAATGGGTTCTTCATTTCGTAATCGACCAAGCCCCTCAAAAAATATACCTTCCTCTGATTTTGACATTCCGTATTCTGGGTGTAATGCCAGAACAAAGCGATCCAGGTTCAAATAGTGTTCAACAAACCAATAAAAGAAACTATCTATCTCCTCTGCCGGATAAATGGGTAATAACTCATTATGGAAAATAGATTTGATTTCCTTAAGAAGCATTAGCTGAAATCTTTATACATATAAACTTGGCATGCGGTATGGCCTGTACGGCCCAAGGGAGCATTCTTGTAACCAAAGCCATTTTTTTGATAAAGATGCTGGGCCGCCTTCATATTGGGCATGGTTTCCAAATAGCAGCCGCTATAACCCAATTGCTTTGCAGAAGTTAAACAATGTCTTATCAAATCTTGCCCAATTCCAGCACCCCTAGAAGAATTCGCCACATACATTTTCTGAAGCTCACAAATGTTGTTCTTACCGCTTTCTAAAGCTGAAATTCCAGCTCCACCGACCAAAGTACCCTGAAGTTCAGCGACATAATAAATTGCTTTCGGTTTTTGGTATACTAAATACAGGTTATTTAATGCTTCATCTTCATAAGCGGTACCCCTTTTAGGAATATCCATTTCTTCAAAGACAGATCGTATCAAAGTGGTCATTTGCGCACTGTCTTTTTGTAAAATGGGCCTTATGAAAGCTTGTATCATCATCTGTGGGAATACGCTACTTTTGCAGCGTGAATATAGACCAAATGAGCCACTTTTAATTGACCAAATCGGAGTTAGTTTTGAACAAACAGATAACAGCTGATTTGAATGAAAAATTCATGCGTCGCGCCATTGAATTGGGCAAGAATGCCTTAGGCGCAGCAGCTCCCAACCCCATGGTTGGTGCCGTTTTGGTCCATGACAATCGCATTATAGGAGAAGGCTACACAAGTCCTTACGGAGGTGCACATGCAGAAGTTAATGCCGTTAAGGCCGTTAAGGACAAATCATTACTCAAAAAAGCTACCCTGTATGTCACTTTGGAACCGTGTTCGCATTTCGGTAAGACGCCACCTTGCAGCGACATGATCATTGACAATGAAATTCCTGAAGTGGTGATAGGTTTGGTTGATCCACACGATAAGGTTGCAGGTAAAGGCATAGAGAAATTAAAGAATGCTGGTATTCAAGTCACTGTTGGTATTTTGGAAGAAGCATGTCGCGAACATCACAAAAGATTTTTGATGTTTCAAGAACAAAAACGACCCTACATTATTCTTAAATGGGCAGAGAGTAAAGATGGATTTGTTGCTCCTCCAGCTGCCAAAAGAAGTGACAATCCGGAACCTTTCTGGATTTCCAATACCTATTCGAAGCAAATGGTACACCAATGGCGCATCCAAGAACAGGCCATATTAGTGGGAACGCAAACCGTTTTGGACGACAACCCACGCTTAACCGCAAGAAATTGGCAGGGCAACCAACCCGTTCGAATCGTATTGGATCGCGCTTTGAAGATTCCATCACATTTTCATGTGTTTGACGGCTCTGCAAAAACTATAGTGCTGACTGAAACAATTCCTTCAAATGGAATTGAACACATCACTTATGAAAGCTTGGATTTTGAAAAAGAGCTTGCACACCAAATCTGTTCGGTCTTGTTCAAACATCAAATAGTATCGGTAATAATTGAGGGTGGTGCAAAAACACTTGAAACCTTTATTAGTAGTGCCCTTTGGGACGAAGCTCGAATATTTAAAGGACAAGCTACATTCACCTCTGGAATAGCCGCGCCACAGATTTCTGGCCGATTGACTTTTGAAAAATCGATAAAAAACGACACCTTAATCTTCTTGAAAAATGATTAAAAATATTATTCTTGATTTCGGGGATATCTTTATCAATTTGGACAAACCTGCAACAGCCAGGGAAATGAAACCCTATGGATTCACTGAACTGACCCCAGAACTCGACCAGCTTTTTAAAGAATACGAAATGGGCCTTGTTAGTTCTGATGAATTCTTGGAACAGACCAAAAGATCTTTCCCCAAGGCCACACGAGAAAACTTAATGGACGCCTGGAACGCCATCTTATTGGATTTTCCGGATGAGCGATTGGAGTTTGTTGAGGAACTTGCCCGAGAGAATAGATATCGACTGTTCTTATTGAGTAATACCAATGAGATTCATATTGACTTCGTAAAAGAAACAATGGGTACCGAAAAGTACAATCGATTCAAAAATTCTTTTGAAGTTTTCTACCTCTCCTACGAAATGGGCAAAAGAAAGCCTAACCTTGATATTTTTCAACAGGTATTGGACGAAAACTCACTGATAGCGGAACAGACCATTTTCGTTGATGATACGAAAGAAAATACCGATGCCGCGGCCCAATTGGGAATTAAAACTTGGAACCTTTTGGTCGGTAAAGAAGACCTAACACAATTAAAAGACCATTTGTAATGCTTGATTTGGCTTTAAGTGTGCTATGCTCAAGCTTGATCTTTGTAATCTTCAAGTTGTTTGCGGTGTACAAGGTCAATACCCTATTGGCCATTATAGCTAATTACATTACCGCTTGCACTTGTGGCATTCTACTCAACCCAACATCAATGGGCGTATCAGAAATTTTAGAACAACCTTGGTTATTGATGACTATGGCACTTGGTCTACTTTTTATTCTAGTATTCAACATCATGGCGAAGTCATCTCAAATCAATGGTGTTGGTGTTACTTCTGTCGCGACAAAAATGTCATTGGTCATACCTGTATTGTTTGCCGTTCTTTACTACAAGGATGTTTTGTCATTACTGCAGATAGTGGGAATACTATTGGCCTTGGCAGCAGTTTACCTGGCATCAGTTCCAAAAAAAGAACTATCCATTAAAAGGAACCATCTTTGGTTACCATTACTGGTGTTTCTAGGTTCAGGTATTATTGACACTAGTATAAAGTTTATTCAAGAAGCACACCTTAACGAAGAAGAATACCCTATTTTTTCGTCAATTGTTTTTGGTTCCGCAGCAATTTCTGGAATTCTATTTCTAAGTATTAGGTCATTTCAAACACTATTGAACTTAAATTTCAAGAGCGTATTAGGCGGAATAGTATTGGGTATTCCAAACTACTTTTCAATTTTCTTTTTGTTGCGAGCCTTAAATACCAAAAGTTTGAACAGTGCATCTGTATTTACCATCAACAATGTGGCTATCGTGTTATTTTCTACCCTTTTGGGCATTATATTGTTCAAGGAGCAGTTAAGTCGTAAAAATCTAATGGGGGTCGGTCTGGCCATCATCAGTATCATTTTGGTAGCTTTATTCTGATGGAAGACCACAATGATCATTACACAACAATTGAAACCCCGTCACCAGAGGTGTTATTCAAAGACCGAAAAAGCAAGTTTTTTGGCCGGGCCTTTCCAATTACTAATGAATCCGAGATTAAACAAATTCTAGAATCACTTAAAAAAGAATATCCGACAGCTGGTCATTTTTGTTATGCATGGCAGATTGGCACCGAAAATCAAACATATAGGGCCAATGATGACGGAGAACCAAAAAATTCTGCGGGAATGCCCATTTATGGGCAAATTCAGTCGTCTGGACACACCAACCTCTTAATCGTGGTGGCTCGAATTTATGGAGGTACCAAATTAGGTGTTGGTGGTCTTATCAATGCTTACAAAACCACAGCAAAAATGGCTTTGGAAGAGTCAGCAATTGTAGAAAGAGTCGTTGAAGACTATTTGAAACTGCAATTTGATTACCCCACTCTAAATGAGGTTATGCGTGTAATCAATAAAAACAAGGTGCGAATTACAGACCGCAAAATGCAAGAAAAATGCGAAATGGTCATTGCATTCCCAAAAGGTCAAAAAAATAAGATTGAAATGGATTTGGCCAAACTACATAAGCTACATATCATACCGCTCACCCAAGTTTAGAAAGTATATAATCAGGACATTTCATTGGTTTGTTGGTACGTTTATCCATGAAAGCTAAAACGGTATGTGCTTCCGCTAATAATTCTCTAGTTTCATTATAGATTTTATAGTCAAAAGCTATCTTAACCAAAGGTCTTTTAGTCAGCTTAGTTTCGATTGTAAGA
>CAYNUM010000253.1:0-4479 GCA_964400025.1 uncultured Croceivirga sp. | reverse complement strand
TTCTCACGATGTGTTTATTAGACACAGACGCCACCAAAATATCAAATTTGTAGAGCCCTACGTCTTCAGCAATGACCATATCAAAGTGTACCGTGGCAAAGCCTTTGGGCGGTATAAAAGTTGAAGAAAAATGTTGTAGCGGATGCTCGCTAATCAATATACCACTGGCATGTACGCTCACATAATTGGGCATGCCTTCTATTAGTTTGCCATATGTGAGCACTAACCCGGAGATATAATCAAGCTTTGAGCGTCTGTATTCACCGCTACTAAGTATATCTATCTCTTCTTTGGGCAAACCAAATACTTTTCCCAGTTCACGAATTATGGCCCTTTCTTTAAAGGTCACGTATGTTCCCACAAGGGCAACATGATCAAAACGATTAAAAATATATTCCGTCATCGCCTCCCGATCGCGCCAAGAAAAGTCAATATCAAAGTCAGGTGGATTGGCACGATACAGATTGATGAATCGCTCAAAATACAGGTCAAGATCTATAGGGTCGACATCGGTAATATATAATAAATATGCTACAATACTGTTGGCGCCACTACCACGACCCACATAGTAAAATCCTCGTTTTTTTGCTTCAGAGGTAATATCCCAGTTAATCAGAAAATAAGCAACAAATCCTTTTTGTTTGATTAAATCCAATTCCTTAACCAACCTTTTCTTAATAGTCCAAGTGATTCTATTCTTGTAGCGTTTTGGCAAACCCTCAATGCAAAGCCTTTTGAGAAGCATTTCATCTTCTTCCTTACTTTCTTTATAATACTTCAAATTTTGAGGTACACGATTTTTGGAAAAGTCAAACTCAATTTTACACTGATTGAGTAGTAGTTCTGTATTTTTTAGAATGAAAGAATATTCAGAGAAGGCTTCAATGAGATTTTTTAAAGGATACATCCGTTCCTCTTCATTAGCCACCTCCGACTCCTTAAGTTTACTTAGCAAGACGTTATTATCGATAGCACGTAGCAAACGATGCGCATTAAAATCACGTTTATTTCTAAAAGTAACGGACTGTTGTACAACAAGTTTGTCGGTATAATTCCTTAACCGAGAAAAACGAAGTCTTCTTAAATCTTTGATGGAAACGCCAATAAATTCATGGGGCAGAAATTCATCCAATTCATTGAGCAAAACCGTTTCGAAAGGGTAAATAACAAAGACGTTTTCAAAATTTGGGGCCCTATCGGGAATATCTAAATCATTGTGAAGGTGATGAGAAAGAAAAGTGTTGAGTTCTTGATAACCCTTGTTGTTTTTGGCTATTCCCACAAAACAAGGTGTTATACCATTCCTAAAATCAATTCCTAAAATAGGTTTGACTTTGTATTTTGGAGCCTCCCTAACGAAGTTTAAGCAGGCTGATGTGTTGTTGATATCGGTAAGTACTAACTGTTTGACTTTATTTTTCTTGGCCAATTGCAACAAATCTTCTTCGGAAAAGGTTCCGAAACGAAGACTGTAATATGTGTGGCAGTTTAAATACAAGTTCAAGAGTCAAATTCAAGTTCAAAATTGCTCGATGCTTGGTGCTTGATGTTTTAGTTCGTTGCCCCGTTTGCCCCAAGTCTACTGTCTTATGTCTAAGAGCGAAGCATTCTTACATCTTTTTTCATTGCTTTCTATGCGCCAATACAATCGGTGGTTGCCCATTGAACGGATTATGCATTCTGCCTATGGTTCGTGCACCCATAGCAGAGGCTCGAATTACGGCACGGTCGCCAAAACGGTTACGTACCCTATCCATTGCTTGATAGAGATTCAAGGCCTCTTCGGTATCATCAAACAAGTTGATTTGATAATTGCCCGAGACCAGATGGCTGAATCGAATGCCTACCAAGCGAACCAACATTCGTTTACTGTAGAGTGAATCAAAAAGTTCTATAATCTTTGGGATCAAAATATGGTCAGCGCTGGTATACGGAATACGCTTTTGTTTTGAGTAGGTATTGAAATCTGAATAACGGATCTTCACCGCAATACAGGCCGTCAATTTTTCACCCCGTCTCAATTGATAGGCTAGGTTTTCGGCCATGGCCACAATAATACCCTTGAGTTTGATAACATCTATGGTGTCACGGTCAAAGGTGCGTTCATTTGAAATGGATTTTCGTTCGTGAAAGGGTATTACTGGGGTATTGTCCATACCGTTGGCACGTTTCCAAATCACCTTGCCATTTGCCCCAAGTACGCGTTGCATCACATCCATCGGCATTTCTTGTACGGTTTGTACTTGCCGTATGCCCAGATTACGTAAGGTCTGATAGGTCTTGTCGCCCACCATGGGTATTTTTTTGATGGAAAGTGGTGCCAGAAATGGTTTTTCTAGCCCAAAATCAATCTTCAATTGATTATTTGGTTTGGCCTCGTTCGTGGCAACTTTAGAGACCACTTTATTGACTGAAAGTCCGAATGAAATGGGCATTCCTGTTTCGTTGATGATTTTTCGCCGTAACTCAGTAGCATATTTATAGACCCCAAAGAATTTATCCATGCCTGACAAGTCAGCATAAAACTCATCAATGCTTGACTTTTCAAATACGGGCACCCCTTCTTTGATAATTTCAGTAACATCATCAGAAACCTTACTATAAGTGCCCGCATTACCTTTAATCACAGTGGCTTCCGGACAAAGCTCTTTGGCCATTTTCATAGGCATACCCGAATGTATGCCGTAGCCTCGGGTCTCATAACTGCAGGCCGCCACGACCCCCCTATCAGTAATGCCTCCTACTAACAATGGCCTGCCTTTCAATTCAGGGTTGATACGCCGCTCTACAGAGACAAAAAAGGTATCTAGGTCCAGATGTAAAATGGTCTTGTTCACTATCTCAGAAAAAGGATGACTAATTTATGGAATATTTCCTTTTTTAAGGATTATTTCCATAAATTAACATAAATTTTTATGTTGATGTAACCTTATGGTCTTTTTAAAAGTCTTATAAAATAATTGACTTCAAAAAATCCAACCAATACCAACCAACAATGAAAAAATCAATCAAATTTATCTTAGTACTTCTAGCCATTATAGTACTGGTGCTTTTAATTGGGCATAAAAAAATTAAGCGTGTAAGGTTTGCTCTTAGAATGTTTTCAGGCAAAGAAATGGTAGAGCGATTTCGTTCTATTGAGAATTACTTTCCAACACGAATTATTGAACCCTCTGATAAAGGTAGCAACCTGATTAAAGGAATTCCCATTGAGTTGCCCAAGACTTATGTTTACGATGGAACCATTAAAAAAACGCAACAACTTTTAGACGATACCGATGTAACTGGACTAATGGTTCTCAAAAATGACAGCGTTGTTTTCGAAAATTATTATCGAGGTAATACTCAAGATTCGCATACCATCGCCTGGTCAGTGACCAAATCTTTTGTTTCTGCTTTAATGGGTATAGCCATGGAAGAAGGCTATATAGAAAGCGAGGAACAAAAAGTTTCAGATTATTTGCCAGAATTAAATGGTAGTGCATATCAAGATGTGACCATTAAAAACTTATTACAAATGTCTTCAGGGGTAAGTTGGAACGAAGATTATAGTGACAAAAACTCCGACATTAATAGATTTGGTAGGACTTTAGCTTTTGGAGGTTCTTTTGAATCATTTGTACAAACCCTTTCAAAGGACAAGAAACAGGGAACGTACAATCGGTATAATAGTTCGGATACCCAAGTGCTTGGAATGATTATAAGTAAAGCAACTGGCAAAACACTTTCGGCATATTTACAGGAAAAGATATGGCAACCAATAGGTATGGAAAATAAAGCCTGGTGGCTGATAGACGATGATGGCAACGAATTTGCTGCAGCTGGCCTAAGTGCTTCCCTAAGAGATTATGCTCGTTTTGGGTTATTGTTTTTACATGATGGATCTTGGAATGGAAAACAAGTTCTTTCCAAAGAATGGATAAAAAAATCTTTAGCTACAGATGCTCCTCATTTGGTTGCTGGTCCCAATCCTAAATCGAACAATGATTTTGGATATGGATATCAGTGGTGGATTTTTGATGGAGAAGAAGGGGAATATGCCGCTTTAGGAATTTATAACCAAATGATTTACATAAACCCAACTCGCAACATTGTCATAGTGAAATCTTCGGCAAATAGTGGTTATGGTACAACAAACGATGAGACAAGTTTTAGGGAAAAAGAAACCTTGGCTATGTTACGCACTATTGTAAAGACAATGAAGTAGACCAGTGAGATTTATTTAAGAATGGTCATCTGTACTCTATTAAATAGAGCTAATCATTTTTACTGTTCTCAAGAAATCTACTTCCTCATCAATTCTGCTTCAAGCTCTTCCAATGATTTTCCTTTGGTTTCCGGTAAAATTCTTAGGAATAAGAAGAATCCGGCGAGGGCTATAAATCCGAAAATAAAAAAGGTGGTTGCATTGCCTAGGGTCGACAGTTCCCAAGGAAAGATTTGCTGTATCAACCAACTGGCAAAAGAATTTACAAATCC
>CAYNUM010000252.1:0-4508 GCA_964400025.1 uncultured Croceivirga sp. | reverse complement strand
GCGTTGACGATTAAAAAGTGGTTCCTTCAATTTGGCTCTCAAGAAGATATTGCCACGCACTTTGCAGCGGTTTCGACCAACCTGCCACAAATTGAAGCGTTTGGTATTGAAAGTGCCAATGTTTTTCCCATGTGGGACTGGGTAGGTGGGCGATTTTCTTTGTGGAGCGCTGTAGGACTTTCTATCGCATTGGCGGTAGGTTACGATAATTTTGAAAAACTTCTGAAAGGGGCCCATAAGATGGATGTCCACTTCAGAAATACCGATTTTTCAGAGAACATTCCTGTCCTGCTTGCACTACTCAGTATTTGGTACAATAATTTCTTTGATGCAGAGACGGAAGCAATAATACCTTATACCCAATATTTGCATCGTTTTTCCGCCTATCTGCAGCAGGGAATTATGGAAAGTAATGGAAAAAGTGTGGGAAGGAATGGTCAGAGGGTCAACTATGAAACAGGTACCATCATCTGGGGAGAACCTGGAACCAATTCACAACACGCTTTTTTTCAGTTGATACACCAGGGGACAAAGCTCATCCCAACAGACTTTATTGGGTTCAAACATTCACTATACGGAGAGGCCGATCATCACAACAAATTGATGGCTAATTTTTTTGCTCAAACAGAAGCCTTGATGAACGGAAAATCTTTGGAGTTGGTAACTGAAGAACTAAAAAAGTCGGGCTTAAATTCAGAACAAATCCAGACTATTGCCCCTTTTAAGGTTTTTGAAGGAAGCAAACCCACCAATACCATCTTAATAGAAAGACTTACTCCTGAAAGTTTGGGTGCACTGATTGCGATGTACGAGCATAAAATCTTTGTTCAGGGAGCTATTTGGAATATTTTTAGCTACGACCAATGGGGCGTGGAATTGGGCAAACAGCTAGCAAAAAACATACTCTCTGACCTTGAAAATTCCGAAATTGGTAATCACGATAGCTCTACGTTGAGCCTTATTAAATTTTTTAAAGAATAATTTACATCTTCCTAAAAATCCTACTTCAGCAACCTGCTGAGAGTTAATTATTTAGAACAATTCTTTTGTTAACAAAGGTTAAATTTCTTAACCTTTTGTTAACGTTGGGAGTTACTCTATAGCGCACTTTTGCAGAGCTAATAAAACACTGTTAAAATGAAAAAAATCTACTTGGCATTTGTGGCCGTTATGATGACTGCATTTGCATTTTCACAAGGGGTTACCACCTCAGCAATGGGGGGTAAAGTGACCGATGCTTCCGGAGAACCACTTCCAGGAGCGAGCATCGTAGCCATTCACACTCCAACCGGTACCACCTATGGTGCAGCAACAGATTTCGATGGATTCTATCGTATTTCTGGTATGAGAAATGGTGGTCCTTACACCATTACCTTTTCTTATGTTGGATTTAATGACGACGTAAAACAAGGGGTCTTTTTGAACTTGGGTTCTACTGAAAGAATTAGCACCCAATTACAAGAATCCGCAACCGCTTTGGACGAAGTTGTGGTTACTGCAGTTTCAAGTGGGGTATTCGGTGCGAACAAAACAGGTACTGAAACAAACATTTCACAACGTCAAGTGACAACCACTCCGGCTGCTTCTCGTTCTTTGGCGGATTTCGTTCGTTTGACTCCACAAGCTCAGATTTCTGAAGGAAATGATGGTTTTTCTATTTCACTTGCAGGTCAAAACAACCGTTACAACGCCATTTATATCGATGGTGCGGTAAACAATGACGTATTTGGTTTGGCGGGTTCTGGTACGAACGGAGGTCAAACGGGGGTAAACCCACTTTCTGTCGATGCGATTGAAACCTTTCAAATCAACATTGCTCCGTTCGACGTAAAACAATCTGGTTTCTCGGGTGGTTCCATCAACGCGGTTACCCGTTCTGGTTCGAATGAGTTCGAAGGTTCGGCATACTATTTCACAAGAAATCAAGACTTGACCGGTAAAACTCCAGGTGCTTTGCTTAATGATGGAGACGAAAGGGAGAAAGTAGACGATTTTTCTACCAATACTTATGGTGTTCGTATTGGAGGACCACTTATTGAAGATAAATTGTTCTTTTTCGTAAACTACGAAAGGGGTGAAACTGAAATTCCACAGCCATTTATTTTCAGCAACTACACTGGGCGTTCGTCAGAAGCTGATTTAGCTGGTTTAAGTACTTTCCTTCAAAATACCTACGGTTATAATCCTGGTATTTTTGATAACAACACCTCTACCCTAGAGAGTAATACTTTGGTAGCGAAGTTAGATTGGAACATCAACGAAAACCACAATCTTTCATTGCGTCACAGTTATGTAGGTGCTGATAACCTAGAAGCCCGTAACTCTGGTAACAGAAGCATCGGTTTCCTTAATGGTTCTGAATCTTTTGTTTCCAACACCAATTCAACTGCATTGGAACTGAATTCTCGTTTCAGCAACAAATACAGTAACAATTTTATTATTGGTTACACGGCTGTTCGTGATGACCGAGATCCTGCAGGAAGTCCATTCCCAACAGTTGGTATTCAAGATGGTGATGGGTTTATCAATTTTGGGTCTGAACCTTTCTCAACTGCCAACTTGTTGAATACTGACTATTTGACCATAACCAACAACTTCAATATTTATGCAGGTCGACACACTATTACTTTAGGTGCCAATGCTGAATTCGCAACAGTTAAGAACTTATTCTTTGCGTTCAACTTTGGTTCATATACTTTCGAAGACCAATTTGATGACGATGGAAACCTACTTTCTTCAGGATTGAACCAGTTCTTGACCGGTCAAATTGCTGACGAATACCAACATGGGTATTCCCTTGTAGGCTCGACAGCGGTTGGTGATGAATCTGATGGTTCTGCCGATTTCGAAACCGAACAATATGGTTTCTATGTACAAGACGAAGTTGACGTTACCGACAACTTTAGGGTAAGCTTTGGTGCTCGTATCGATATTCCAGTATGGAAAGATGGCCCCGTTAACGAGGATTTTAACACCAATACTATTCCTCTATTGGAAGCTAATGGAAAAGACTTGCAAGGTGCCCAAGTGGGTCAACAAATCAGCAATGCAGTATTCTCTCCTCGTTTAGGTTTCAACTGGGACGTTAATGGAGACCGAACTACTCAAGTTCGTGGTGGTTTAGGGGTATTTACCTCAAGGTTGCCGTTGGTCTGGCCTGGCGGCACCTATAACAACAATGGGGTAACCGGTGGATTTACCTTCGACGCGACATTCTTCGGCCCCGATGCAGGACAACCTTTCGTTGCTGACGTTAACAATCAGTTTAAATCTGTTGCACCAGGCTCTGGTGGGTTAGGTGGTAATATTGATTTGGTTGCCGAGGATTTCAAACTACCTCAGGTAATGAAATACAACATCGCCATCGATCACAAATTACCTTGGTGGGGCTTGATTGCTTCCGCTGATTTCTTGTACACCGATGTAATTACAGACATCTACTACGAGAATTTGAACCTCAGAGGCCCTGTTGGTTTTTATGAAGGTGCTGATAACAGACCGTTCTACGACAGAGGAGACGAAATCGACGATACTTACGGCCGAATCATTTTGGCTTCCAACACAGGTGGAGGTGATGCCACTACGGCCACATTCACGTTGGCTAAGCCCTTCGATAATGGTTTTGCTGGATCGATTAGTTATTCGTTCACAGAAGCCAACAAAATCTTTGATGGTACTTCTTCACAGAACAGTTCTCAATGGAGAAATATCTTGACCGTAAATGGTAAAAATTCTGACTTACCTGTTACTCGTTCTGATTTCGCTAGCGGTAGTCGAATTTTGGCCAATGCATCATATCAAATCGATTGGAACGATAACATTAGCACTACTATCGGATTGTTATATTCTGGCTTCCAAGGTAGTCCTTATAGCTTCTCATATCGTGAAGGTCGTGACTTGCTAAATGACGATTCGCGTGATAATGCGTTGATTTATATTCCAAGAAATGCTTCTGAAATTCAATTTACGGGTGATGCAACTGAGCAAGCCGCACAATGGGCACAATTGGATAACTTTATAAGCAGCATTGATTACCTAGATGAAAATAGAGGTGGATATGCAGAACGCAATGCGATTAGAGGGCCCTGGAGTCATATCGTGGATTTGAAGTTCCTTCAAGACTTCAAAGTGAAGTTTGGTAACACAAAGCACACTTTCCAGCTTTCTGCTGACATTTTCAACTTCACCAATTTCTTGAACAAAGAATGGGGTCGCTTAAAATTTGTTAGAAGTGAGGTCAGTCCATTAACTACCGTTTCATCAGGTAGTGGAACTCCTGTTTTCTCTATCAATTCAGGTGTTATGGATGATGCTGGAAACCCTGATTTCGAAGAATTTGATGATTTTGGTATTCAATCTTCAAGATGGCAAGCACAAATTGGTTTGCGTTACATCTTCAACTAAGAAATATAGTTTAGTTTAATTATTTTAAAGGCCCCTCGGCCATTATGTCGGGGGCTTTTTTATTTTTAAAAATCACTACTTTTAGTTCTTAAATCAACTACATG
>CAYNUM010000251.1:0-4511 GCA_964400025.1 uncultured Croceivirga sp. | reverse complement strand
TGCCCCCCGTGTTTTTTGGCAAATAGGTAATTGAAGAGTGCGGTGCGAACTCCACCGATATGAAGTGGTCCGGTTGGGCTTGGCGCAAAGCGTACACGTATGTTTTGGCTCATTGAAATTTTTTGATGTGCAAATATAGGGCAAGCCGAAGAAGGCCAGAAAGTCGTTCTTGTGGTAATTGAACCCAATTTAACATAATATTTTGCCCTCTATTTTTGTTCAATAATTAAATTGGAACTAAGAATAGGTGGTTGGGTAATTTTGAACACATACTGGGAAAGCTAAATGCTTTCATTAAAAAGTACTATACCAAGATGTTGATTAAGGGTGTTTTGCTCTTTTTGACCCTTGGTCTTCTTGTTTTTTTGTTGGTAACCAGCGTAGAGTACGCACTTTGGTTATCTCCAACGGTTCGATTATTCCTTTTTATTGGTTTTCTCCTAACGGTATTATTCTTGGGCTATCGGTATATCATCACACCATTGACCTATTTGTTCAAAATACGAAGGGGAATAGATGAAAAAGAAGCGTCTAAGATTATCGGGAAACACTTTCCGAAGGTTGGGGATAAATTATTGAACCTTCTGGAGCTTTCTTCAAGCCAAGAAAAGTCTGATTTGTTGCTGGCATCCATAGAGCAACGTTCCCAGAAATTGAGCCCCTTGCCGTTTACTGATGCGATTAATTTTAAGGATGGTTTTCGAGGCGCAAGGTATTTGGCGATACCGATTTCCATACTCGGGCTGGTTTGGCTCTTTGGCAACATTGGGGACTTTTTCAATTCCTATAATCGGGTGGTCAATTATGATGTAGCCTATGAGCCACCGGCTCCATTTCGTTTTTTGTTGGAGAACGAAAACCTGAAGGTGCTGGAGGATGCCCCTTTGACGATAAGCGTAAATACTATTGGAGATGTAATACCCGAAGCCGTAACATTAGAGTCAAACGGTGAGACCATGATAATGCAAAGTTCGGCCGGGGGCAAGCATTCCATTACCATTGAACCACCAATTCAGAACTTCTCGTTTCGGTTTAAGGCCAATGATGTTGTCTCAAGAAGTTACGAGGTTGAGGTGACCAAAGTGCCGGCAATCGTCGATTTTGAAATGCTATTGAGCTTCCCTCGATATCTAAACACCAAAAACAGGGTGGTCACTGGTACAGGAAATGTAACGGTGCCCGAGGGCACCAACGTAATTTGGCAAATACAAGGGCTCAACACTGATAAGATTGAGCTAATCACCAAAGATACGATTGCAGCATTCCAAGGGGAGAATAATCAATTTGAGTATTCAAAACGAGTGTTCAGTGAAATGAAGTATGAATTGACGACCTCAAATACCGGTGTTGCCAATTACGAACGTTTGGGGTATCGATTGAATGTGATTAAGGACGAAATGCCTAGGATAAAAGTTGAGGAGGCAAGGGATAGTTTGCAACCCAATGAATTGTATTTCTCGGGCAACGTTAGTGATGACCACTTGGTCAAAAGTGTGAGCATGATTTATTATGATGTGGAGAAACCAGATGCGACAAAAAGGATTGAGTTGCTAAAACCGAATGACGCCGTAGCTCAATTTTATTACACCTTTCCATCAGGCATTGAGGTAGAACGAGGCAAGATCTATGAAATCTATTTTGAGGTTGCGGACAATGATGGACTTAGAGGAGGAAAGATTGTGAAGAGCGGTACTTTTAGAACAGCAATGCTAGACGATAACGAATTGAAAGACAGCAGATTAAACAGTCAAGAGTCATTAATTAATAACCTAAACAAGGGTTTAAAGCAGTTGGATGAGCAAAATGATGTGCTTGACAAAATAAATCAGGAGCAAAAACAACAAGAAGGAGCTTTAGAGTATAATGATAAGCAGCGGATAAAACAGTTCTTAAATAAGCAACAGCAACAAGAAGCCTTGATGGAAAAATTCAGCAAGGAATTGAAAGAGAGCTTGGATAAAGAGAATAAGAATGATGCACTGAATGAGCTGTTAAAAGAGCGTCTGGAACGGCAAGAACTGACCGCCAAGAAGAACCAGAAGCTATTGGAGCAGTTGGAAAAGGTAGCCGATAAGATTGAGAAAGAAGATTTGAAGAAACGATTGGAGGAGTTGGCCAAATCGCAAAGTTCAGGAAAGCGAAACTTGGAGCAGTTGTTGGAGTTGACAAAGCGCTATTATGTAACCGAGAAAGCTGCACAATTGGGGCAAAAGTTAGAGGAGTTGGCGAAAGACCAAGAGGTCTTGTCAGAACTACAGATTGGTGAGGATTTTTCAAAGGGCCAACAAGAAAGGCTAAATAAAAAGTTTGAGGAAATTTCTAACGAATTGGACGAGCTGAAAGGAGATAATCGTGCGCTTCGCAAACCAATGTCGTTAGATTACAATAAAAACGAACAAGAGTCCATCAAAAAAGACCAAGAAGACGCACTGGAGGAAATCAACAAGCATCAGGGTGCTGAACAATCCGACTCCCAGGAAGAGGGCCAGAAGCAGATGCTAAACAAGGCATCACAAAAGCAAAAATCTGCAGCGCAGAAAATGCAAGAACTATCGAATAAATTGCAAGAGAGCATGTCTGGTGCGGGGGGGTCATCTGGTGCAGTCGAAGATGCTGAGATGCTAAGACAGATATTGGACAATCTAATTACGTTCTCTTTCAAGCAAGAAGGTTTGTTGGACAAGGTTGAAGGCAAGAGTATAGAGATAAGTGAGTTTTCGACGACCGTAAGGCAACAGAAAGAATTGCGTGAATTGTTTGAGCATGTTGATGACAGCCTGTTTGCACTCTCGCTGAGAAGGGCTGAACTTTCCGAGTTCGTTAACGAACAGATTACTGAGGTTTATTATAATGTAGATAAGAGTCTTGAAAGTATTGCAGACAATCAAATGTACCAAGCAGCGTCCTATCAGCAATATGTGTTAAGTGCTTCAAATGCATTGGCTGATTTCTTAGCAAACACATTGGATAATATGCAGCAGAGCATGATGAGTGGACAAGGCCAGGGCCAAGGACAAGGGTTTCAATTACCAGACATTATCAAAAAGCAAGGAGAACTACAGGAGAAGATGCAAGGCGGAGAGAATCCCGGTCAGGAGGGTAGTCAAAGCCAAGGACAATCAGGACAAGAAGGAAGCGAGGGAGAGACCCAAAAAGGCGATAAAGGAAACCAATCCGGAGAGGGTAATTTCGGTAATAAGAGTGAAGGAGAAAAGGGAGAGAATGGACAAGAAGGTAAAAACGGGCAGCAAGGAGAAGGCGGTAAAGAAGGTGAAGGAAACAACGGAAGCGAGGGTGATCAAGGAGGTAATGGTGGGGATGGTCAAGGCAACGGACTATCAGAATCTGAGCTGAAGGAAATATATGAAATATATCAAGAGCAACAGACCTTGCGAAAGGCGTTGGAGGAACAATTAAAGAACATCATTAACGCAGAAGAGCGGGATTTGGCCAAGAAGCTAGCCATTCAAATGGAGCAGTTCGAGAATGAGCTTTTAGAGAATGGTATTACGAAACGCACGGTAGACCGTATGAATAACATTCAGCATCAGTTGTTAAAACTGGAGAATGCTGCTTTGAAACAAGGAAAGAAGAATCAAAGAGAGAGCAACACTAACGAACGAGATTACACCACTCCAATTTTAACCAAGCCGGAGCTACTGAAGACCAAAACCAATGGCATTGAGATTTTAAACCGACAAGGCTTACCTTTGCGCCCTAATTATCAGGATAGGGTCAAGGAATATTTTGACAATGGCAATTGAATTTAATTTCGAGAATGACTTTGATTTAAACCCACAAGAGAAATACGCAATTTGGTTAGAGAAGGCAATTGCAAACAAGGGGTTTGAGTTATCAGAATTGAATTATATATTCTTTGACGACCATCAATTGTTGGAACTAAACCAGAACTATTTAAATCATGACACCTATACTGACATTATCACCTTTGATTATTCAGAGGGAAAGGTGTTGTCGGGAGATATTTATATTTCGACAGAAAGGGTAAAGGAGAACGCCACGACCTATGGCGAAACCTTTGAAAGGGAATTGAGGAGAGTAATGTCGCACGGAGTACTTCACTTGATGGGATATGGCGATAAGACAGCGAGGGAGCAGAAGGAAATGCGAGAGGAAGAAGAGAGATTTATTAAACTGTTCCACGTGGAACAATAAGATATGTTTGAGAAAGAATACGATGTCATAGTAGTTGGGGGAGGTCATGCAGGGGCAGAGGCCGCCGCGGCTGCAGCCAACATGGGTTCAAAGACACTGCTGGTTACTATGAACCTGCAGACCATTGGGCAAATGTCCTGTAATCCTGCTATGGGAGGAATTGCAAAAGGGCAAATCGTACGTGAAATAGATGCCTTAGGCGGCTATAGCGGTATTGTGACAGATCGGTCGGCAATCCAGTTTAAGATGCTCAACAAATCAAAGGGCCCCGCAATGTGGAGCCCAAGAGCACAGAACGACAGAATGCGTTTTGCAGAAGAGTGGCGACTAATGTT
>CAYNUM010000250.1:0-4521 GCA_964400025.1 uncultured Croceivirga sp. | reverse complement strand
CGATGAGAACACTACCATTCGTCGTGTAAATGAACTTAATGATGTGCAATTTGGCAAAGGATTGATTTCTAGTGGTCCTGGTGTAGTTTGGTTAGGAGACCCACGCGGAGGTTACAATTTGGTTCGCGTAGAAATTCAACCACAATAGTTTTCATTTTCAGTTAGTAATAATTGTTTTTGTTTAATGAGGAGTCGGGGGGTAATCCCTCGGCTTTTTTTATATTTAAAGGAACTGTCTTGATCAAATTCCAAAGGTCAATATTTTAGTATCTTCACGATGAACATTGAATTTCTTTAACGTGAAAAATTCCAATAGAAGGGAGTTTCTAAAGAAAACGGCCTTGTCCTCTTTCGCTCTTGGTACCGCAGGACTTTGTCCTGAATTTGTTCGTGGTCAATCCACTAGGCCCACGACTTCAAATTATATGGGCGATTTCGCTGCGCCAAAACTTGATACTATTCGAGCGGCTTTTATTGGTGTAGGGGCCAGGGGCGGATATCACTTAAAGTTTTTGGCAGCACTACCAGGTACTGAAGTGGTAGCCATTTCTGATTTATACGAGGATTTGGTGAGAGAAAAGGAAAATTGGGTCAGAGAAGTAGCTGATGAAAGTCAACATCAAAACATAAAACTGTATTGGGGCGATGAAGATAAATGGAAGACCATGTTACAAGAGGTACGCCCAGATGTGGTTTTTATTGCTACCAATTGGAAAAACCATGCACCCATGGCCATAGAAGCTATGAAGTTGGGCGCCCATGCAATGGTTGAAGTACCGATAGCCGTTACGTTACAAGAAATGTGGGATATTGTCGATACGAGCGAAAGTACCCAAAAGCACTGTATGATGATGGAAAATGTCAATTACAGTCGCGATGAGCTGCTGTTCCTAAATATGTGTAGAAAAGGTGTTATCGGAGAAATTTTGCATGGTGAGGCTGCTTATATTCATGAATTGAGATGGCAAATGGAAGAGCAAGAGCGAGGTACGGGATCATGGCGCACCCATCACTATGCTAATCGAAATGGAAATTTGTATCCGACACATGGGTTGGGACCTGTGGCACAGTACATGAATTTGGGTAGGGGAGAAGATACCTTCGAAAGCTTGGTGTCATTTTCAACGCCTGCATTGGGGCGTAAGAGCTATGCGGAAAAGAATTATCCTGCCAATCACAAATGGAACCAATTGAACTTCAAAGGAGGGGATTTAAATACTTCTATTGTCAAAACCCATTTAGGCCGCACCGTTATGGTACAATGGGATGAGACCAGTCCACGGCCATATTCCAGATTGAATTTGATTCAAGGTACAAAGGGAACGTTGGCCGGTTTTCCTACGCGCGTTGCCCTAGAGGGCGGTGTAGAGGGTCTTACCAAAGACCACCACAGCTGGGTACAGGGCGAGCAATTGCAAGCATTGTATGAAAAGTATGATCATCCACTTTATAACCGGTTGAACCAAGCTGCAAAGGGCAGCGGTCATGGCGGTATGGATGGCATTATGGTCTATCGAATTGTAGAATGTCTGCAAAAAGGATTGCCACTGGATCAAAATGTGTATGAGGGTTGTTTTTGGAGTGCCGTGGCACCTCTGAGCGAGCGTTCCGTGGCCAGCGGGGGTTATCCCCAACCTTTTCCTGATTTTACCCGGGGAAATTGGCAAGATACCCAACCCCTTCAAGTCGTCAACTAAGTGGAAGAAATTTCAATTAAGGTTCCTGCTCGCATTTGTTTTTTTGGTGACCACCAAGACTATTTGGGGCTTCCAGTAATTGCAGGTACAATCAATCGTTATATCAAACTAACGGCTAGACCTATTCTCGAAAACGAGTTTCAAATCAATTTGATTGATTTGAAGACCTCAAAGAGCATCAAATTTGATGATACTCTGAGGTCTGTAGAGCAAGATGATTATTTCCGTTCGGGAATGTCCGTTTTAAAAAAAGAAGGGTTTCAATATACCAAAGGTTATGAAATCAATATTTCAGGAAACATTCCACTAAATGCTGGTTTGTCGAGTTCCAGTGCATTGGTGGTAGCTTGGGTTCGTTTTTTGATAGCTATACAAGATGGGATGCAGGTTTCGGATGAAAAAATCGGTGAATGGGCCTACGAGGCTGAAGTTGAGTTTTTTGATCAACCTGGGGGATTGATGGATCAATATACTATAGCCCAAAAGGGGCTCTTATATATAAATACCAAAACAGGTTTGTCAACAAGGCTTTCCAATAGTCTGGGTAGTTTGGTTGTAGCTGAATCGGGTATAGAAAAAAAGACTCGCAAGGTATTAAGAAATGGTCGGCTTTTTCAAGAAAAGGCCATTGCAGAGGTTAAGGTATCGCATCCCAAGTTCGATATTTTAACGTCAGAAATAGCGGACTATAAAAGATATTTAGGTGTGGTTTCAGAAAAATATCGCAAACACTGGTACGCTGCAATACACAATTACTCTATTACCAAAAGGGCAAAACAACTGTTGCTTTCTGAAGATATTGATGTTATGGCTTTGGGCGATTTGATGCGAGAACATCAAAATATTTTGCAAAACTGTATTCAGAATACCCCATTTAAAATGACCATTATGATGAATGCTGCCATAGGTGCAGGGGCATTGGGGGCAAAGACAATTGGCTCAGGTGGCGGCGGTTGTATGGTTGCGATGGTCACTGCCGAGAGTAAGAAAAATGTAATCGATGCCTTTTTGACCCATGGAGCTAAAACGGCATATGAAGTTGAGTTGGTGTGAAGAACAATAGCCTAATCATTATGGCAGGGGGTGCCTCTTCACGTATGAAAAAGAGTCTCCAAGAGTCTAGTTTGGACAGTACTGTCAAAGAAATTGCGTTAAATCAACATAAGAGCTTGATACCATTGGGTAATTCTGGTAAACCCATGTTGTACTATTTATTACGCAATGCTTCAGGTGCAGGTATAAAAAAGGTATATATAATAACTTCTGAGGAGAATTCGACCTTTCACCAATTTCTGAATTCTATTGAAAATGATGAAAGCTTAATGCAATTACAGATACATATTGCGATTCAATATCTAGAAAAGGGCCGTGAAAAGCCATTGGGAACTGCCGATGCCCTTAAGCAGTGCTTGGAGCAATATGAAAACCTTACACGTGAGCGGTTTACGGTTTGTAATGGAGACAATTTGTATTCTTCGGAGGCTATGAAGGTGCTCAGACAGGAACGCAAAAGTCCTCATGCAACGATTGCTTATATCGGTTCGGGCCTAGGTTTTGATGATGATCAATTGGCGAAGTTTGCTGTAATGGAAATTGACAATAATGGATTTTTACAACAAATCATTGAGAAACCGAGTCAAGAGGTGATGAATATGTATCGAAGCAAACGGGGTGAGCTTTCCATTAGCATGAATATTTTTAATTTCTCTGGAAATGAAATATATCCGTTCCTTGTAAATTGCCCAATCAATCCAAAGCGTAAAGAAAAAGAATTGCCGGAAGCAGTTCGCAATTTGGTGCGGCACATTACAAAAAGCGTGGTTTGTTTTTATCGCTCAGAAAGAATTCCAGATTTAACCACTGCCAAAGACATTTCATTATTTCAGGAGGGGAATAAAAAAAGACCGTAAACGGCCCTTTTTTATAATACATGAAAAGAATTGTAACTAAACCTGCTCAAAACTACAACTGATCGCCTATTCAATGGGATAATGAAAACACAAAAAGATTAATGAAAGATTAAGATTGTCGTCGAACCGCTCAAGCAATGTATATTGTAGGTAGTTATCTAGAAGCTTTGAATAAACGCAACCTCATAATTGCTGTCTTTATTATATCCATTTTTGGGTTGGCTTTTGTACAATATCAATACCTGAGGGTAGGTTTGAATTTGGCGAAGGTTCAGTTTAATGAAAAGATTGAAAAGACGTCAGTTGATATTAAAAATCAGCTCAGAACCGAAAATGAACTTACTTTTCTTATCGCTAGCGCCATGCAGCGCGACACTACTTTTTTTAAGACAAGTCCTGACAGTGTTATCGATGCCTCAAGTTATTTTTTGAATGACTTCCTTGAAGAAAGCCTGGTGAAGCACGGTATAGATGCCGATTTTGCGTATACCCTTATGACGAGGGATTCTTCATATTATTTGAAATCACCCAAAGTCATAGAAGAAGACTATACCCGAGAGTTTCCAATTTTGTTGGAAGGATATTTGCCAAAAACTTTTGATAGTAGGTTTATTTTAAAACTGAAGTTTCAAGATTTAAACCGTTACTTTCTTTCACAATTAAATGGCTTGACAGTACCCAGTCTGTTATTTTTGGTTGCCATTTTTGGAGTGGTCCTCTGGGCCCTACGCACCTACTATTGGCAACGAAAGGTGATTACCACTACAGATGCATTTATCAATAATCTAACACATGAATTGAAAACACCGGTTTTTTCCATAAATCTTGCCTCGAAAATGCTGGCAGATAAGGTGGATACTTCTGGCACCAAATTTCTTGATATTATTCGGCAGCAATCAAATCGCTTGTCCAAC
>CAYNUM010000249.1:0-4523 GCA_964400025.1 uncultured Croceivirga sp. | reverse complement strand
GGAGGAGGAACTGCAATTGTTACCTTACCGGATGCAGGAGACTACATTTTTGAAATTCGTGACGATAGTACCAATGGCTGTAATTATTTATTGCCAAGGTACACCGTCAATCCACCTGTATATCCTACGGTCAATATTGCAGAGGCTGGTCCTGTGCTCTGTGATGGTGATGCCAGTGGAAGCTTGTTTATTGAGGTTTCTGACTATAGTGGCCTATACGACTATGAAGTATTCTTGGTTGATATCAATGGTAATCGAACTTCAGTTTCTACGGGTCAATTTGACACCGCTAACTTCCCAGACGTAAATGGTGACCCAGCTCGTATTACTGGTTTGGTAGGCGGTAATTATGAAGTGGAAATCAGCACCACATCATATTCTGACCCGCAATGTCCGGCAACCAGTAATGTGACTACGGTTCGGGCTCCCAACGGACCTTTGGTACCCTCAGCTATTGAGATAGGTAATGTGAGTTGCAATGATAATGAGGGAGTTATTGAAGCCAATTTAAACGGTGGATGGGACTATGCGGCTTACGAGTATAGACTATTGCTCGATAGTGATAATGATGGTAGCTATGACACGGAAGTTCAAACTTGGGGTACGTCCAACCGATTTGAAAACCTATCTAGTGGTGACTATCAGGTGGAATTCCGTGATGTGGAGGGATGTTCGACAACCTTCGACCTCACCTTAGATGCTATAGACCCGATTCTTGCTGGTATTCGAGAGCCGCAAGCGTTGGTTTGTCCTGATGGGAATAATGCGGTATTGGAAGCTTTTGACCCTTCCACAGGTGATGCCACTACTGCAGTTGCTGGTGCAACCGGAGGCGTACCTGGGGCTGGTTACAAATACCAATTGATCTATCTGGGGAGCAATGATATTACTGATGAAATTTCCCGAAGTGGATTACAGGATTCTCCGAGCTTCGTTGGTACTTCCGGTGGATTTATAAGCGAAGGTTGGTATGCTATTGAAGTTTCTTCAAGCTTTAGTTGTGTCGGAATCACGGTGCCTTATTACGTTGACCCTCCACCTCCCATAATTCCTGATTTGGTACAGGTACAAGCCCCTGGTTGTGGTGGTATGGGCCAAATGCGCTTGCGAATTGAAAATCCTGAGGTAGGCTTTGAATATGAATATCGCTTGACCACTATGGCAGGTGGAAATACTACAGACCCATTCATTCGTATGGAAGACGGAATAGGCAACCCTACTTCTGAAGTGTTGATAGATGGGTTGCAAGGCTTTTACCAATTTGAGGTTCGCAAAATAAATGCGACCAATACTTGCGGAACCATTAACTCAAACGGCCTCACCTTGGTTGATGCCCAAAACATAGATTTGGTGGTGAATCAACCCGACGACATTTCATGCGCCAATGAAATAGATGGGCGTATTGAATCATTCTCGTCAGGAGGTGTCGGAACCAATGTATATACCCTGTACTTGGGAGACCCAGTTGATGCTTTCAATCCGGCAGCTACAGCAACCGTAGTAGACTCCAACAACTTTGGAACATTTGAGAGGCTAGATGATGCAACGGACTATTATATCGCTGTCACCAGTGGGGCAAGTTGCCAAGATATTGAGGGACCTTATGTGGTTTCACGACCGGATCCAATAGTGTTTACAGCGACGGCTACCCCTGTGAGCTGTAGTGGGGAAGAAGACGGCTCAATTACGATTGAGGTGAACAATGGCGGTGGTGGACTGATTCAGTTTGCGATTGGGCCCAATTTCAATGAATTCTTTAATGACCCTGACACCCCAGGAATATACACCTTCGAGGATTTGCAGGGTGATGCTAACGGTGAATCGTACACCATACTCATTCAAGATTCTGAAGGTTGTTCTGAGACTACCGTAGTTGAGGTTTTTGAGCCTGGTCCCCTACAAATTTCTTCTGTGGAAACCCCTGAGATTTGTTTGGGCTTTGCAGATGGTACGGCACAATTGACCATCACTGGTGGAACGCCATTCATTGACGCCGTTGGAACACCTTACTATGAAGTCGCTATGAATTCTTCAGATGATGCGGATTATGTAAGAAATGACTCTTTACTTTTCGAAGATTTGCTGGGTGGCGAAAGCTATGTGTTCTTTGTTCGAGATGCCAACGGATGTTCAGATAATATCGTGGTTCCCATAGAAGTTGGGGTCGACATCAATGCTGAGGCAGTAGTAGAATATGGTTGCGAAGGTATTTTCCCAAACAGTACTGCGACAATCGTACCTCTGAATTCATCCTCATTGCGAGATGTGTTGATTGCTTTGGATGTTGATGACATCACGATTGCCACCGAACAACGAGAGTGGGGTGACTTACCTGCCGGTGACCATACGGCCTATCTCTACCACCCTAACGGATGTACCACTTTTGTAGAGTTCACTATCGATGCCTACGACCCTTTATCTATGGTAGTCACTAAAACGGGGCCTGACGAGGTTACGGCACTAGTAACAGGAGGATTTGGAGATTATGAGTTTTTCTTTCAAGGAGAGTCTCAGGGTAGTGATAATGTCTTCAATATCATCTTTGACGCCAATGTCACGGTAAGGGTGCAAGATGCCCAAGGATGTTTCTTGGAAGAGGTATTTCCTTTCAATTTTGAAGGTATGCCAGAGGTGCCCAACTTTTTTACTCCCGACGGCGATCAAATGAACGATGAATGGTTTGTTCAGAATGCCGAGTTTTTCCCTAACATCGAAGTTATTATCTACGATCGTTATGGAAGGGTAGTGGCAAGGTTGAGACAAGTTGATAAATGGGATGGTACCTATGAGGGTACTGCATTACCTACGGGTGATTATTGGTACGTGGTAAATGCCAATGATGCTGAAAAACAACAGTTTGTAGGTCATTTCACCTTGTATCGTTAGATTTTTCAACCTGCTTTTCATTCCACCTTTAGTTTTTTACATTTCACCATCAATATAAGACTGTTGGACCTAATCAGAACTTTGGAATCATTTTCATTTATTTATTTTGAAACTTAATAAGCACTCCAATAGTTCATTAATAAATGAAAAGCAAACAAAAAGTATCCCCAAAATCTTTTCTTTTTGACAAACACGACCAATTGAGCAGCTCGTCACTGATTAAGCTCAATCTCTATCTAAATTCCTCAGATAATTCTATCAAGCCTTACCAGATTGATTACAACGTTTTGTTGTTAAGTTATCAAATGTGGCAAGGCACTGATTTGGAAGAGTTTTGTGAGAAGCAGACATTAAGTTATTTCTTGTTCAATCCTCAAAACGACTCGGCGGAAGCTAGGGAGGCCATGTATATGGACATTCGAGAGTTCTTAATGGGTATCTAGACTTTTCAGCTTTTTATTATTTAGTTCCCCCATTATTTTTATTTTTGCAGACCCAATTCGGGATGTGGCGCAGTCTGGTAGCGTACGCGCATGGGGTGCTAATATTAGATACTGAAAATCAGTTTTTTAAATTAAATTTGCACAATTTTTGCACACAAGTTTAATCTAACCTCTTTATTGATTACTAATGTTTATCAAGCCTAACCCTGTAGATGCCACTTTCGGGAATGATAATGACTCCTTGCAAGTGTAGTATATCTGTTGCTCTGGTATAAAGGAAATGATAGAACCAGATAAAATATTCTTCGAACGTCAGCTCTTTTTGATAGATAGACCTATTGAAGATTTTTAAAAAATACTCTCTGTTTTCCATTAAAATTTCAATTAACCTTGGACTAAATAAATTTGACATAGATTGCAGCAAATTTTGGTCCGAAATTGTTAGAGAAGGGATATCTAGTCTAACCAATTCTTCAAAAGCCAGTTCATTGTTAATCCTATTATTTCCGTATACCACATAGCAAATACCATCCTTACAGTAATATTGATTACCATAAATACCGAAGGCCTCTCTTTTTGATAAAGGATTTTTTTCTCTCAATTGGAGGTAATAACGACTCCCGTGTCTTAACGTTCTTTTTTTCTTTAAAAACTGATTTTCTACGTTATTAATTTGCCAGTTGTCCAGTAATACATTGCTCAATAAGAAAAAGCTAAATTGCTCATATTCAACGGAATTTGAGACTTCCATTTTTTTGAATATTTTCCTTATGTTGGGTTCAATTTCATTGATAGCCGCAACTATGGTTAACGCAACTTTTTCAGATTGCTTAAACATTCTATTTCCTTCTTCCAACGTAACAATACTGACACTTGGAACGAAATCGTTTTTTCCAAATTCCTTTAAATACCCGTTATCTTTTAAAATTGCGGTTTCCGATTGAAGTTCTTCGTTTGTCCAATTTAGTTCTCGTTGCAATTCCAGCGGGGTAAATCCATTATGTAACCCTACAAGGAATTTATATCTTTTGTTTTCAAATAATGAGATTTTCGGAATGTTGCTTCCTGATGAAATATACTTTGGTTCGTATTGTGATTTCAACACCCTGCTGAGACTTTTTTTTGTCTTGCACTGATATATGTACGTCTTCAAAGGAAGTTGGACTCGTCCAGCCTAAAGTTAAGTCATAATTT
>CAYNUM010000248.1:0-4560 GCA_964400025.1 uncultured Croceivirga sp. | reverse complement strand
AGTATGGGTAAAGCTGCTGTTTAAAATGGCCTGTGCCTTCGGGTATTGGAATATGATGGAGGTCTGAATTTCGGTTCCTTGTTCATTAAAATTTGAAACCGCCTTAATCCCTTCAGGCATTCCAAGAATTAAATAGGACAAAAAAACAGGGTAGATCCCGATATCCAATAATGTACCCCCGGCCAGTTCAAGATTAAAAAGTCTAGACTCTGCGGGCCGATCTAGGGCATAAAAGGCAAAATCAGCGTTGACATAAGTTACTTCACCCAGAACCCCTTGCTCAACAAGTTCCTTCACCCTAAGAATCGTAGGGTTAAATCGAGACCATAATGCCTCCATAAGAAACACCCCGTTCTCTTTGGCGGTATTGATCATTGCATTAACTTCTCTATAATTAACACCAAGGGGTTTTTCACAGAGCACATGTTTACCGTGTTTCATGGCCTCAATAGCCAAATCTTTATGAAACACGTGCGGCGTTGCGATATAGATTACATCGACTGACTCTGAATTGAACAAATCTTGATAAGAGCCAAAAACGTTTTCTATTCCATATTTATCTGCAAATATTCTAGCCCTTTTCTTATTCCTAGAGGCAACAGCCGAAATTTCTGCATCATCTACCAATTTCAAATCATTGGCAAAATTGACAGCTATTTTTCCTGGACCCAAAATTCCCCATCGTATCTTCTCCATAGGGCTAAAAGTAATCATTTATACTACTTATCTTTAACCAAAAGAAGAAAGGAACTGTAATGGATATCAACTTCAACAAAAACGAAGACCACAACAAATTAATGCTTTCTGAGCTTCGTAGACGTCTAGCCCAAGTGAAATTGGGAGGGGGACAAAAACGAATTGAAAAACACCACGCCAAAGGTAAAATGACCGCTCGAGAACGTATTGAATACCTCTTGGACTCTGATGAAGATTCCATTGAAATTGGTGCTTTTGCTGGTGAGGATATGTACCAAGAACACGGTGGTTGCCCTTCGGGAGGGGTGGTTGTAAAAATTGGTCATATTCAAGGCAAACAGTGCATTGTAGTTGCGAATGATGCCACGGTTAAAGCAGGTGCCTGGTTTCCCATTACAGGAAAAAAGAACTTAAGAGCGCAAGAAATCGCCATCGAAAATAAACTTCCTATTATCTATCTCGTCGATAGCGCCGGTGTTTATTTGCCAATGCAAGATGAGATATTTCCTGACAAGGAACATTTTGGGCGGATATTCAGAAACAATGCTGTAATGAGCAGTATGGGAATTACACAAATTTCAGCGGTCATGGGCAGTTGTGTAGCTGGTGGTGCCTATCTACCTATCATGAGCGATGAAGCTTTAATTGTCGATAAAACAGGTAGCATATTTCTTGCTGGAAGCTATTTGGTCAAAGCGGCCATCGGTGAAAGCATCGATAATGAAACCCTTGGTGGAGCCACCACACATTGCGAAATCAGCGGGGTAACCGATTACAAGGCAAAAGATGACAAAGATGCCCTTGACACCATAAAAAATATAGTAGGGAAGATTGGCGATTTTGAAAAGGCCGGTTACAATCGCATAAAATCAACTCCTCCTACCGCGGATACGGAGGAATTATTCGGAATTCTTCCAAAATCTAGAGCAGACCAATATGACATGCTTGAAATCATAAAACGTTTGGTAGACAATTCTGAATTTGAACAATACAAAGAAGGTTACGGCAAAACACTATTGACTGGCTATGCCCGTATTGACGGTTGGGCCGTGGGCATTGTCGCCAATCAGCGTAAAGTTGTCAAAAGTGGAAAAGGAGAAATGCAGTTCGGCGGGGTCATTTATTCAGACTCTGCAGATAAGGCTACACGCTTTATTGCCAATTGTAACCAAAAGAAAATTCCATTGGTCTTTTTACAAGATGTCACCGGTTTTATGGTTGGAAGCAAAAGCGAACATGGTGGCATCATTAAAGATGGCGCCAAAATGGTCAATGCCGTGAGTAATTCAGTAGTACCAAAATTTACGATTGTCATTGGCAATAGTTATGGGGCCGGAAATTATGCCATGTGCGGGAAAGCGTATGACCCGAGGCTCATCGTTGCTTGGCCCAGTGCTGAATTGGCGGTAATGAGCGGTAATTCTGCTGCCAAGGTTTTAATGCAGATTGAAAAGGCAGCCTTGGAAAAAAAGGGTGAAGCCTTCGATACCGAAAAAGAAAAAGCACTTTTCGATAAGATTAAATCACGGTACGACAATCAAGTATCGCCTTATTACGCCGCAGCGCGTATCTGGACCGATGCCATTATTGACCCAAGGGATACCAGAAAATGGATATCAATGGGTATAGAAGCAGCGAACCATGCACCCATTGAACGACCGTTCAATTTAGGGGTATTGCAGGTTTAAGGCCTTTGTCATCTATTTCTTCAATAGCTCTTCTCAGGGAAACATTAATTGCCAAATCGCTCTTGACCATTTGTGAGAAAACCTGAAAACCAGATTTTTGAAAGGAAAGGATATCTCCTTTTCTAGCATGTATACTATAACGGCCAAGTTTGTCGGTATATACTGTTTCCCTGGTTCTTAAATTCCTAACCAGTACATCAGCAATCATAACCGAGTTCGCAATTGCGAATCCTGAGACTGTTCGGCGCCTCTTTGATCGTTTATCTTTTCTGACCTCATAACGCACAGCTTCCCTTTTTGATACCAACAGCGACGTCTTTAAATAATAGGCCATATTAATTGGTGAAAATTTGACCCATTTGTCTTGACTAGTGTACCTGCGATAAGAACCAAAACCGTTGTAGGATGCTTCCAACGCAAGTCCAGGGGGAGAGTTCCCATAGACATCTACAAGTTCCAGGGAGACAATAAAATCATCATTTACTATTATATCGAATGGGTCAAGATCAATCAAAATACTTTCTTGCCCAGCCTTCAAAACATATAGAATGTCCTTTCCTGATTTGTTTATATTGGTTCCAGGCATTCGATATATTCCGCCGTCATCATCATAGAAATTCATTCGCAATAATAGACTATCAGATATATTCTCTTTGACCATAAATTCCAAGGTATGGAGTTTTCTCAGCCCATCTCTCACTATAACTCTTGTAGCCAATTCACCTCCCAGAGCCATATCGTCTTTCCAGTACCCAAAATATTCTTCACCAAAATTTCTATAACCTACATTATCATTGATAAACTCTTGACCATCATTATAAACCTCGACCTCCATTAATTCCAATTCTTTAGGTTTCATGTAAACCACCAAATCCCTATTGATTAAATGGTCAGAATTCGCATATTCAATCTTTTTAGTTTCATATCCTAAAGATGAAAGTTGCA
Source organism: uncultured Croceivirga sp. (assembly GCA_964400025.1). GTDB lineage: Bacteria > Bacteroidota > Bacteroidia > Flavobacteriales > Flavobacteriaceae > Croceivirga. The sequence goes on along the minus strand of CAYNUM010000248.1, from coordinate 1,231 downwards.
GAACAGCGTTTTCTGTAATTAAAGTGGGGTCAAATTCTAACAAGAACTTCCCTTCTTCGTTACTTACCGTTCCAATACCTAAATCCACAAAACCAATATTAACGAACGGTATTCCTTGTTTTGTTTCTGAGTCAACCACTTTTCCATAAAACGGTAGTTGGGCATTACAAATAGTTAATGTTAGAAGTAGAATCAAAAACAGATTTCGTTTTACCAGAATCATTTTACTCGTTTTTGAATTAAGCTTGAATCAAATAATTATTATAAAAAAATTGTTTAAAACGCTATCATCTCAATACCATCGAATTACCAGTAGTAATTTTCAAAAACTCTAATGTTTTATTCTTTAACGAACAGCGAATCAAGGATTCTTCTTGATATTCTTCAGGAAGTCCATAATTGAAATACACTGTCGCTTTTACATATGTGGGGGTGTTCGATGCATTTCCGAAGTAATCAAGATTGACATTCCAATCACCACTCATTGCATTCTCAGGAATAAAATATTCTTTAGAAACTGGTTTGTTCGGATAGTTATAGCTTAAATTCTCATCATCAAAATCATTCTCCCAGATATAAAAGTTCTTTTGGGGATCTACAAAATGAAATGCGAAATTGGCAGTGTGGTCGTTCCACTCCAACACAATTCTGGTCGCTCCTTTATTATTCACTGATGGTTGCTTTTCTCCATCCTTGATATTTAACTCAGCGATTAATTTGTTCAGCTCATTACCAAAAATGGGATGAGAACCCTCTTTCTCCAATGAAATATGATCTTGTTCAATCAATAGATAATAGCGGTTAATTATATTCAATGCCTGTTGCGGTTTGTCCATTTGAACGAGTACTTGGGCCAAATCAAGATAAGACTGAGGTGAGCGGGGCCATTGTTTTAAAATGGAAAGGTATTGTTCCTTAGTATTCTCAAAATTTTCAGATTGGCCAAATATCATTGCAGCAGCCCGTTTTAAAACAATCGAATCTTCAATTAGTGGTTCTGAATCAGACAAAACTTGATTTACAAAATCAGATGCTGCGTAATTTGTTGCAAAAAAATCCAAAGCGCTCAAATAGAAGGCTGCCGAACCCCCATACATTTTTTTGAATTCGTTGTAGACTTCAACGGCCTCATCCAACTCTTTGGATTCTTTAAGTCTTTTCACATAGGTGGGCAAACCTGAATTCTGCCTTTTTAGACTGACCGTTGCAATGTCGTATTTCTTCTTTTGGG
>CAYNUM010000247.1:0-4563 GCA_964400025.1 uncultured Croceivirga sp. | reverse complement strand
AAATGCAGGCCTATTACATGGTAAATAATTGGAAAGAAATCTATGAGAATGCAGCTGGTTTAGGTAAGGCAAATAACTCAATTGGTGGATTTACTTTTCAGTTTTCAGATGGATGGTGGAAAGCAGGCTTCGATGATAGAAAAGATGCTGATACCCACCAAACCGAAGCAACTTGGAACGGAGGTGGATACACCTTGGATTTGGCTTATGAAGGAGCGAATAACATGAATGAAGAATGGTTTGGGATTTGTGCAAAGGGCCAAACTGATTCTCGAGGGCTTTACGATTTGTACCCAAGAGCAGCTTATTACGCGCTGCTTGAAGCACATAAATTGAATCCTTACGAAGATGGGGTAACATTGGATTTTATTGATGGCCATTTCGTAAACATCAATTTAATGGGTGCCGAATTGAAGGCAAGAGGCGATAAAGCTGCTTTAAATGCAGAGCAGGGCAACCTTTTGCGCATTAGTAATTTACAGGCTAGATTTTCAACATTCAATACTGGTGGTAGTCTAATCACCACGCCAAATACGCCTAATCCCGATGAGCCTAATACCTTCCCAAATCAATTGGGTTTTGATCACATGCAATCCTATTTTATCGGTGTAGAAGGTAACCCTGCGTCAAATATGAGGGCCGAAGTTAATTTTAATGTTGTTGGTAATGTAGCACAAAACCCTATCAACGAAATTTTTTATGAAAACAACTCGCGTCCGATTGATGTAAGCACAGATGTTGGTGACGTAGTTGTTTCTGATGTGAACCGGGTGAGGGTCTATCAAGCAGAATTCGAATGGAGGGCCAAAGAGTTCGATTTGCGAGGGTTCTATAGAACAGGCCATTATCATTGGGGCTATGAAGGTGATTTTTTTGGTTTTTATCCTGAAGCCAATTATGGTCCTAATCTTGATATATATAATGGTGAGATTCTTGGGGCTGAATTAGATGGCAAAGGGCCATTAAAGGGTCTGAAGGTAGCAATTGGCCCACAGCTCTGGTGGGGTGCAAATCCAACGATGCTGTTCAAATACAAAAAACACATTGGAAAATTTGACGTGACAGGTATCTATCATAGAGACTTCGAGACCGATGTGATTCTGGATGAAAACGGTCGTCGTGTATTGGATATCAATCAGCTGCGAAGTGGTGTGATTCCACCATGGCCCACTGAAAGAGCGGCAATAGCCGTCGAACGTGAGTTTGGCAAATTTGGAGTCGAGTTGGGTGGTCTATGGTCAGGAAGCCCTTTAAACGGGATTGGCTTTCAAGATGTGACGGGTACTCCTGGTAATTATGTTGTTCTAAGAGATCGAATTCAGTCTAGTGACAACTGGGGTGGCAAGGCCAAGATTACTTATGAAGGCGGCAAATTCAATTGGTACGGGCAAGCATCTGCGATGGGCCTTATTGCCAATGGGGGTGCTGATCAAACCTTGACGTTTACAGGTTGGAAATTACGAGATACCGGTAGTGGTAATGTGACCAGTGTATTTTCCGGATTTACGTATGCAACGGGCAACTTCCAGTTTGCCCCGAACTTTATGTGGCAAAAGCCTATTGTGGATGCGATTCCACAAGATGTACAAGGCCCAGGACGCTTACGAAATATCATTGATGACCCATTTTCAGTAAGGGCCAATCGTGAAACTACAGCGGGTGAGCTCTTAATAACGTATGACCCTACACCTGGTACTTGGATGTATGAATGGGATAATGACCGATCGGAAGATGCCAAGTTTGCAATGAACTTGGGCTTCGTATATCGCCATTTGCCAACGACAATGGATGCCCATATTGGATTTAACGCCAATAGACAATTTTTTGCCTTTCCAAATTCTGCCCCAGCACAGGACCTATGGGAAGTTCATTCTCGAATGGTTTCCAAAATTGGTCCAGATTTTGGTGTCATAGGCAATTTTTACTACGGTAACGGACAAGCTAACGGTGATTCTCAACGCCTGATTAAGCGTTTTGGAGGGGACATCCGAATGATTTACAAAAACTTCAAATTACGTTACGAACAAAAAATTAATGATTGGGGACCATTTGATTATCATAGGGATTTCAACTTGACCTATCCCGTACAATTGATGTTGGATATTTCTACCACCTTGGGGAAGCCTGATTGGTTCATTTTACCAAGTACCCAAGTAGGTATTCGAGGTATTTGGAGATCTTTGAATGAATTTTCCCCACGATATCTGCCTAATGCAGCTCCAGAGTTTTCAAATGAACCTTCTATCAGTCCTGTTGGCTTTGATAATGGTAATGAATGGGAAATTATGACCTATGTACATATCAATATTGGGAATTAAAATTAGCATCATGAGAAATAATAGATATATCAATTTACGTTCTGCATTTATTTTGGGCTTGGGAATTATCCTCTTTTCAAGTTGTGAGAGGGAATTCTCTGACGATGTTGAATTTGAAACATTTACCACCAACGGAGATATTTTCATAGATGCTCCTGTGGGGCTTACGGATGAGTTCTTTGATTCTTTCGACCCCAATGCGGGGGCTAATCCAGAGGGCTTTGGCACCGATGATAATGTCGCTTTTCAGGGGCAGTCTTCCATAAGAATTGATGTGCCCGCTCCCGACGACCCTGATGGAGGGTTTATTGGGGGTATTTTCCTAGATAGAGGAGAGGGTAGAAACCTTACTGGTTTCGATGCCTTAACCTTTTACGCGAAAGGTTCTACAACGGCCACGATTGGGGAAGTGGGTTTTGGAACCGATTTTGGGGAAAATAAATTTGCCGTTACAGCGCAAAGCATTCGTCTATCTACCGATTGGAGAAAGGTAATAATACCAATTCCTGACCCGTCTAAGCTTGTGAAGGAAAGGGGTATGTTCTTCTTCTCAGCAGGCACTCAAAGTACCAATGGTTTTGGATTTACTTTTTGGATTGATGAGTTACGATTTGAAAAGTTGGGAACAATAGCCCAATCCCAACCGTCCATTTTGGGAGGGAATGAAGGTCGTTTTCCTACTACAGTGGGGGGTAGTCTTACCATTGGTCAGTTGCAACAAACTTTCAATTTAGAATCTGGAATCAACCAAACAGTTATTCCTGCTCCTTCTTATTTTAATTTCACAAGTTCAGATCCAACCGTGGCTTTTGTCAGCGAGCTTGGTGAGGTTACCGTGGCCAATACAGGTACCACAGAAATCAGCGCCTCCATTGCCGGCGTTCGAGCAAAGGGGGGCGTATTGGTTGAATCATCCGAAACTGCGCAAATAATATCCATTTTTAGTGATTTGTTTGCTGACGTTCCCGTAGACAATTTCAACGGATTTTTTCAAGGCCAAGGAACACTGGGGGGAGTTGTTAATGAAAATGGTAATGATGTTATAAAATATACAAACCTCGATTTTGTTAGTATAAACTTCTTTAGCGAAGAAAACAGAATAGATGCCTCTGAAATGACAACCCTTAACTTACAGATTAGGGTAGATGAGGTTATTGATTCTGGTGATTTTATTCGGTTGGAACTAAACAATTTTCTGAACGATGTTGAATCGGGATCTTCTTTTACAATACCATCATCAGAACTGGTTTCCAATGAATTTGTAGACTTTTCTATTCCACTGTCAAGTTTTCAAGGTTTGACGGATAGATCCGGACTCGGATTATTATTCTTTGTGTCCGACGGCACCATATCCAATATCTCGGTAGATAACATTTTCTTCTCTGCGGAATAATATATAAACAGTAAAAAGCAATGAAAAATAAAATTCTAAATAGACATTTAAAATTGAACATGGTACAAAGGATGCTTTGTTTATGTATGTTTCTTTTGGTGCTGGGTTGCGAAACTGATGACGAACAAACAGTGGCCAGATCTACCAACCTCGTGTGGGAGGATAACTTTGACTTAGATGGTGCGCCAGATTCCAATCGCTGGGGCTATGACCTTGGTGATGGTAAAGAACAAGGTATTCCTGGTTGGGGCAATGAAGAATTGCAGTATTATACGGATCGCCCTGAAAATGCGACCATACAAAACGGAGTGCTATTGATTACCGCCCGGGAGGAATCCTTTGCAGGAGCACAATATACTTCTGCCCGATTGTCAACCAAGGACATATTTGAACAAAAGTATGGAAGGTTTGAGGCACGAATTCGATTGCCCTTTGGTCAAGGCATATGGCCTGCTTTTTGGATGCTGGGGGCGGATATTGATGAAAACCCATGGCCCGGAGCAGGAGAGATAGATATCATGGAGTACCGAGGACAGGAACCCACAATACTGATTGGAAGCGTGCATGGACCAGGGTATAATGGTGGTGATGCCATTTCAAAAGAGTATACTCTAGAAAATGACCGTTTTGATACAGGGTTTCACATTTTTGGAATTGAGTGGGGTCCAGATTTTATCAATTATTATGTTGACGATGTTCTTTATAATCAAATTACCCCAGAAGATATAGATGAAGAAACCAATGGCGAGGGAACCTGGGTATTTAATAAACCCTTCTATATTTTGATGAACTTGGCTGTTGGGGGCACTTTTGTAGGTTCCCCAAATGCAGAGACGCAGTTCCCACAGACTA
>CAYNUM010000246.1:0-4576 GCA_964400025.1 uncultured Croceivirga sp. | reverse complement strand
GCCTTGCGGATAAAAGAGCAAATTCTATCTTACGATAAAGAGTTTGTAGAGGTACAAGAATATCAGTTCAATGAAGAGGAGCAGCTTTACAAAATCATCGTGTCACATGAAAACGCAGTTGATGAGGTTGATATAGAGTCTTCAACATATAAAAACGAGAATACAAAGACCTATTTCGAAAACGGAATTATTCAAAAATCAGTTCGCAAATCGGTAAAGTCAAATAAGCGTCAGGGTCAACTTGATGTTACTTTGACCAAAACGTATTTAGATGGTGAACCAAATCAAGCAGTAGAGGAGTTAATGAACTCCAATGGACTTTTGGTATCAAGGGAAATTTTTCAATTTAGTACTGAAGAGAAAGAATTTGTTTCTATTGAAAAGCATCAATTTGAATATGATTCAGATGGAATATTGACTAAAGAAACTATCCAACAAGGTAACTCAATCGCAGGGAAAGAATATATTTTTCAATTTGACAATAACGAAGAAAAGAACTGGGTAAAGAAAATTATCACTCCCGATAACACTTTTACAACACGAAAGTTAACCTATTACCCAAAGGATATTGTTGGCCTGAAAGTTGACGACTAATTATCTGCGATTAACTGTTGTAAAATCTCAGGTAGAATTTCATGCCCCCCTTCGAATTTGATAACGTCGACATTTCCCCCGAATAAAAGTTCGGTTTTCTCAAACTCACCTTTTAACCGTTCAGGCGTTAAAAAATGATCCTGGTCTCCATAAATCATTTTGATCTTCGTTTTGTCATAATCCAAATGGTCAAAATCCTGTTTTGTAAGTTCATGAGGAATGCCACCAGCATAAAGGGCCAAAATAGATGGATTCAACTTTCGCTTTACTAGATATCGAGCAATAATTGAAACTCCCTGAGAAAAACCAAAGAGTATGAGATTTTTGTTTTCAGGAAATTCCTCATTGCTAAAAACTGCGTCAAGATAGCTCAACACATTTAGTAGCTCTGCCTGGGTATCTTCTTTGGTTAACCAACTTGCGCCGACATATTTAAACTCATCTTTTAAGTAGTATTTCGATGGGGCTTGAGGCGCAATAATGTAATTCTCATTGGAGTTGAGCTGTTGAAACGGTCTTAAAAAATAGCGACTCAAAAACCCCATACCATGCAGCGTAACCCAAATATTTTTGGTGCTCTTTGTTAAAGAATTAAGGGTTTCATATGAATTTGATGTTTGGTAAGAAACCCGTTTAGTAGTATTCGTCATGCAGTCAAATTACCAAGTTTTCTTTGATTTATGAATACGTAACTTTGAAAAAAAAATGGAATGGAAGACCACAGGAACAAAATACTTGCTGTTTGCAATCAAATTTGTAAGAATACCTTGATGGAAACATTGGATATTGAGTTTGTGGACGTTGGAGAAAATTTTTTGACAGCAAGAATGCCAGTTACCCCTAAAGTTTACCAGCCTGATGGCGTGCTTCACGGCGGGGCCTCTGTTGCATTGGCAGAAAGCGTAGGTAGTGCTGCATCTTATGTCTTTCTAGACGGAAATGAGTTTTTCGTCCGTGGCATAGAAATAGCCGCCAATCATGTTAAAGGTATTAGAGAGGGTTTTGTGTACGCTAGGGCCAGTATTTTGCATAAAGGTCGAACCACACAATTATGGGAGATAAAGATTACTAATGAGGAGGGAGACTTGATTTCAAACTGTAAATTGACCACCATTGCCCTTCCAAAAAACAAATAGACTGTTCGACAAGGCGTCGGAATGGCTTAAAAAAGAATTGCCGTTTGTACTCTATCGCTTTCCTAATGAGGAGTATTTAAGAGGGGTCTTTCAATCTTCCAAAGAACTTCACGAACTTCAAGATTATAACAGTTCCGGTTTTGTATTTGCCCCTTTTGAAAAGGGTACGCAAGTATTTATTAAGGGTGAATACCTTAAGATACCAACCAGTTTTGCTTATGACCTAAAACCATCGGAAAATACAGTCGTCAGTGAAGAGGGTAAAATGCGGCATATCGATTTGGTAAAATCGGCGTTGGACGAAATACATCAAGGGAATTTAAAAAAGGTGGTGATTTCCAGAAGCGCAAAGTACCCAACCCAGAAAAGCCCACTTAAACTGTTCGCAGGACTTTTGGCGAGGTATGCCAAAGCAATGTGTTATTTATGGTACCACCCCGAAGTAGGCCTTTGGTTGGGAGCCACACCTGAACAATTGCTTCGGTATCAAAACGAATTAATTTCTACCACATCATTAGCAGGAACATTGCCATATATACAGGGAAAGAAGCCTAATTGGACTCCCAAAGAACTGGAAGAACAGCAAATGGTCACTGATTACATAGAAAAGAAACTTCAGGATAAAATAGAAAATCTAAACATCTCCAAGCCAGAAAATCATCGGGCGGGTGAGTTATGGCATTTAAAATCGCGCTTAACGGGGTATCTGAAATCATATGATGTATTGCCGGAGATTGTTGAGGTTTTGCATCCTACGCCAGCCGTTTGTGGTCTACCCAAAAAAGATTCAATGGAATTCATCCTAAAGAATGAGCATCATAATCGTGCCTATTACACAGGATTTCTGGGGCCTTTGAACCTAGAAGGGGAAAAAGAGGCTAACCTTTTTGTCAACTTAAGGTGCTTGACCTATCAATCTGGAAACGCCCAACTCTTTATAGGCGGTGGAATAACAGGCTCTTCAATACCCGAAGAGGAATGGGAAGAAACCCAATTTAAAAGCAGAACTATTCTCGAGGTGCTCTGATTTCATTGGGTTTTAATGCCCGCCGTTTGTATTTTTGCAAGTAATGAAATACTCCAATATTCCCGCTGCTCAACTTCTCGTTCTGTCATTTAAAGCAGCCGGAATCAAAGACATTATTATTTCCCCGGGATCTCGAAATGCACCCTTGACATTAAGTTTTACAAGTGACTCATTTTTCAATTGTTTTAGCATTGTTGACGAACGTTGTGCTGCCTTTTTTGGTTTGGGAATCGCACAACTGAAAAACCAACCAGTAGCGGTTGTTTGTACTTCTGGGAGCGCTTTGTTGAATTATTATCCTGCTGTGGCCGAAGCATTCTACAGTCATATTCCGTTAGTGGTGGTATCTGCTGATAGACCTCCTTATAAAATTGATGTGGGCGATGGCCAGACCATTCGGCAAGACCACGTATTTGCGAGACATATCGGTTATTCGGCCAATTTGAAGATGGATGTCTCGCACGCGAAAGAACGGCTTTCTTTCTACGCTCCGACGTATTTGGAAAACCCGCAAGAATCAATCGAAAAAGAAAACAAAGAGTTGATTAAGGCGTCTTTTGAGATTGCTTTTAAAAAGAAACTACCGGTACATATTAATATTCCGTTTGAAGAACCTTTGTACGGTTTGGAAGAAATTGATCAGACCGATTTTCCATTTCAACTTACGGCTATAGACAATGCCGATTATGATTTTGAGGAAATAAAGAAGATTTGGCAGTCAGCTAAAAAGAAAATGGTTTTGGTTGGTGTAAATCCCCCCAACACCATTGCCTCCCAGTATCTGGAATTATTAGCCCTTGACCCTTCAGTAATTGTTTTTACCGAAACTACTTCCAATCTGCATCATGAGACCTTCTTTCCGAGCATTGATAGTATTATTTTCCCAATAGAAAAGTCAAAAAGCAAAACTGAACGTTTTTTGGATTTACAACCAGAAGTGCTGTTGACCTTTGGTGGCTTGGTTGTTTCAAAAAAGGTAAAGGCCTTTCTCAGGGAGTATAAACCAAAACATCATTGGCATGTAGACTTTACCAGCGCAAATGACACCTATTTTGCATTGAGCAAACACTTTAAACAGCAGCCCAATGATTTTTTTGAGTGCTTGTTCTCAAAAGACATGGCTTTAGTTTCAAGTGATTATTACGGTAAGTGGTCAAAAGTTAAAAAGGCTTATGAGGAGAAAAGAGAAAAATATCTAGATGATATTCCTTTTAGTGACTTAAAGGTCTTTGAAATCTTACAACAAGCAGTTCCCAATAAGTCTCAGGTACATCTTTCCAATAGTTCAACTGTACGCTATGCTCAATTGTTTCCTTTCTCTTCTTCTATTGATGTGTATTGCAATCGTGGTACGAGCGGTATTGACGGTTCGACATCCACTGCAGTAGGAGGTTCGATATATCATGAATCGACAACTGTATTGATTACGGGTGATTTGGGTTTTTTTTACGATAGTAATGCTCTTTGGAACAAGTACCTAAAAAGCAATTTCAGGATTATCATCATAAATAATGCAGGCGGTGGTATTTTCAGGATATTACCGGGTTTTGACCATTCAGAACGATTTGGAGAATTTTTTGAAACCCAGCATAACCTGAATGCTGAGTATTTATGCAAGCAATTTGGACTCGAGTATTCCTCAGCTTCTGATTTGAACGAACTGAACAATGAACTAGACACTTTTTTTGATTCGAGCGAATTGCCAAGGGTTTTAGAGGTTTTTACACCAAGGGAAACAAATAATGAGATTTTGCTTGGTTACTTTGATTTTATATCTTCGGAATATCGATAAACATTTTTAAAACACTAACGACTATGA
>CAYNUM010000245.1:0-4578 GCA_964400025.1 uncultured Croceivirga sp. | reverse complement strand
GGCGTTGCCCCAGGTGAAACACAGTCCGGCGGTAAGCCCAATTAATAGTGTTGCCGTGAAAAGGGTTAGATTGCTTGCTGTCATTTCCATAATTCATGATTTTGATTGATTAAATAAACTCGGTTGATGGTTTTACTTTGAAATACCAGTACACTGTAGGTATACCGACGAACAATAGACCGATGGTCCAAAAACCTAGGTCAGAAAAGAATTCGTAATGACTACCACCATTGGGTATGACCAAGTAAGGCACGGTAATCAATGCATCTAGGACCGCTGCGATTGTGAAAAAAGTGAGTCCTACCCAAAAACCTTGAGTGGTACTGCCACTTTTATAGTACAACTTGGTTCCAAAGCCTAGCAGGGGCAATACGGCCAAGAACAAGACCATGTTGGCCTGTTGTTCAGCATTTTCAAGTATCGAGATTGAAAAAGAGGAAATAAACGCCCCTACTCCAAAAGCCCAGATGCCTGTTCCGATGATAATTGCTCTAATTTTTTTCATAATCCTTTATTTTAATTGGGCCTTGATGACCCATGGTTTTTAATTACACGTCAAAACTAGAGCAGCCCCTATCGGGTCATTTGTTCAAAAAGGAGAATGATTTGTTCGAAAGGGAGAAAGGCGACTTAGGCCTTTATTTCACTGGGGCGAAAGCCAAATTTTTTATTGAAGGCATTCGAGAACGAGCTCAAACTATCATAACCTACATGCCATGCGGCTTCTTGTACCGTGGCCTGCTTTTTTCTAATAAGGTCGTGCGCGGTAGTCATACGCTCATTCTGCAGATACTTGAATACAGGCACCCCGAACAATTCTTTAAAGTCTTTTTTAAGTTGAAAAGTATTCAGCCCTATTTGCCTAGAGAGCTCAGCAAGTGAAGGTGGGGAATCGAGATTCTCTGCAAGTATTTCCTTGACCTGGAATAATTTCTCACGTTCAGGGGTCTTGATTTTTTTGGTTTCCAAGGTTGACAATTGCCAGAAGAAATGCGATAACAAGGCGGTAATCTGACTCCTGAAAAACATCATTTTTGCCTTGCCCTCATACTGATTGCTAAAAATGTTGTTTACAATCTGCTCCATTTCTGGGGTCATAAAAAATCGAGGACCTTCAACATAAGAGTCTTCGGGATTCACTAGTTGTTGCAAAAGGTCGGTAAAAAGTTCGCCCTCACCATTGGGCAAATTCTGTAGATTTTTAGGTGCCGTGGCGATTAACACACACTCCAACGGCTTATTTGGTGAAACGGTATGGATACAATCAACGGTGGTATCGGCATAAAATGAGATGGCCAATCCCTTGGTGTTGTTGTATTCATTCTTTTGATTCCCACTTTGCATGTTCAAATGAACATTGCCTGAACCATAGAAAGCAACCGCAATCAGCGGCTCATCGAATTTACAGGAATCCACCAATGTTTTATCTGAATTGGCTTGTTCGACCAATACAATAAAATCATTGATATTAATTACGTCTCGTACCATGATTGCTTTCGAGTATTAAAAATCACGAATTAATGAAGAGAAAGCAAATTTTGGGGGGTTCATTCTTTTTTGGAGTTATTTGAATTATTGGTATTGGTTATCTTTAAATACTTAAGTCCTGAAAAAAAAGTAGAAAATGGCACAAAAAGCAGCACAGACCGCATCATTTATGGTTCGGTTTACCCAGAAGATATTTGATGAAAATGGAGAATCAAAAGTGCAATGGCGCGGCAATGTTTCGCACGTTCAAGGTGGTGAAGACCTGAACTTCTCTGATTTTAAGGATGCCGTGGCCTTTATTCAAGGCCATTTGAACGATTTGACCATGAACGCCACAAATGACCGCAGTTCTGAAGAGCAAGAGAACATCTTGCAAAAGAGTTTTTCACTCTTTAAAACAGTGGCGGCCACAGGGCCGAAAATGCTCAAGGAAACCTTGAAAGACCCGCGACAGCAGGTGGCCAATCTACAGGACCAATTACACGAGTACGGCGAAGAACTATTGGAAAAAGTGCCGTTGGACCAATGGCGCAATGCCTCAAAATCTGATTTCAAGACTATTCAAGATTCATTGGAAGGTCTCTCAAAATCCATCGCTGAACTCTCAAAGAAAGTAGATGCTTTCGGTGCTACTACACAGAAAACAACCACCCGGTCAAGGTCTACAAAAACAAAATAATCAGTGTCACCCAGCGAACTGACAGCCCAACTCTCAAACTTTAAAAAGTTTCAAAATGAGGCCGCAATACGGTTTCAGACTTTGGGGCAGTTTGCGCTCTGGCGTGAGGGAGAAAAGGTCAGTTCGAAAGATTGGGGTCGTGATAAAACGGTGCAATTGATACAATACCTCATATCGTATCGCAACCGAAACGCCCTTCATAAAGAACAAATTATGGATCACCTGTGGGAAGACGGTGATGACCGTGACTTTAAAGTGGCCCTGCATGGTGTAAATAAAGTACTGGAGCCAAACCGACCCTCAAGAACTGAGGCCATTTACGTGGAACGACAAGGGGTGACCTATCAGCTCAACCTTGATTTGGTATGGATCGATGTTCAAGCCTTGGAGCACTACATCATTATAGGAAACAAAGCTTTGGGAGCGTTTCCTGAAATTGCCGAAGCCGCCTATCAAGAGGCCATTGCTCTGTATCAAGGTGGTTATCTACCCAACCGCATTTTTGAGGATTGGTCTTCAGAAGAACGTGAAAAAACGCAGGTATTGATTCTTGGCGCTTTTGTGAATTTAGCCGAACTGCTCGTGGAAACGAATCCTATGGAAAGTATCCGGTTGGCACAACAAGCCATAGCCATCGACAAAACCTGGGAAGATGCCTATCGCATTCAAATGTCCGCTTACATCAATAAAGGAAATCGCCCACAAGCCCTTAAGACCTACCAAAAGTGCGTGGATATCTTGGATGAAGAATATGGTATTTCCCCACTTCCTGCAACCAAGGCCTTATTAAAAGCGATTGAAGCCATCGCCTAAAAAAAAATTTATTTTTTTCTTCCTCCCCAAGCCCAATGAAATCAAGGGTTTTCAAAAATTATGTACTTAAATAATGACGAGCTCTACCCATCTGTAACTCATTTGTAACCATGTCAATCTACGTTTGTACCGTAATAAAAAAGCAAAAAAGTAAAATAACGAGATATGGCAACTACAAAAGCAAAACAATCGATGATAGAAAAAGTAGCGGACGGAGCACTAAACTGTGTGACAAAAGCGAACGATTTTGCACTGAACACTACTGAAAAAGCTTTTGACGCTTCTTTCAACCTTGCACACAAATCCATTGATATGACTTCTAAGGTTGTAAAAAAAGGATTGGACATTACCGCCACACAACAAGAATTGGTTTTTGATGTATTGAATGGCGTGAAGAAAAAAATAGTAAAAAACTAAGGCAACAAAAAGTGTGCAACTCAACTGTAACCGACTACAAATAAGTTTGCACCATAAATAAGCAATAACAATATTTTAAAATAAAGATCATGGCAACAGCAACTGCTAAAAAAACAAAAGAAATAAAAAGCTTGAACAGCGCATTGGTTAATGCTACAAAAGCCACAATAAACACTACCATCGAAAACGGTGAAAAATGGCAAAAGCTTACCAAAAAATTGATTAAGAAATCTGAGCCTGTTCGTAGAAAACAAATGGATATGTTCTTTGAAACTGCAAACACAGTTAAAGAGCAATTCAACACTGGAAAAGAAAAAACAATGGATTTGGTGGGTTACGACGGAGAAATCGTTGAGAGAGCCGTAGAGTATGTCTCAAACACTCCTGTAGCTAAAATAGTAATGGAAGTTACTGAAGACATCAAAGAAAAGGTTACTGAAAACCCAATCGTTCAAAAAGTTGAAAAGACTGCCGAAAACCTTAAAAATCAGGGGGTATCTAAATTCAATGAGGTAAAGGAAGACGTTTTAGGTCAAGCTAAAAAAGTTTTGGACAAAGGTGAAGAATTGGTTGACGATGCTTTAAAGTCTACTAAAAGCAACGCTAAAAAAGCCAAGAAAACTGTAAAAACAAAAGCTACTGCAGCTACTAAAAAAGCTACTGCTACAGCAAAAACAGCACAAAAAAAAGTAGCAGCCGTTAAAAAAGAGGTTGAAGTATTGGCGAAAGACGATTTGAAATTGATCAACGGTATCGGCCCAAAATTGGAGAAAGTGTTCAATGAAAACGGCATTCAAACTTTTGCACAATTGGCCACAGCTGGTGAGGTTAAAGTAAAAGAGATTCTTGAAAAAGCAGGTCCTATCTTCAAAAACACTAGTTTTTCAGATTTGATCAAGCAAGCTGAAGCTGCTGTTAAAGGTGGAGTTCAAGCTTTGGTAAACTTCAAGAAGGCCTAAGGTCAACAGTTGACTTTTAATATTTAAATCTAAGAATGATGAAAAATAAAAGCACTAAAAAAGATTCAAAAGGATTCATCCGAGGTGTAATGTCAAAAACAAAAGACATGATGGTGAATGCAAATGACAAAGCCCTTGAGAGAACGGAAGAGTTCGTAAATACTTCATTAGAGGTTACCACTCAATGGCAAGGTGTTACTGAAAAGGCCCTTAAGGGAGGTC
>CAYNUM010000244.1:0-4579 GCA_964400025.1 uncultured Croceivirga sp. | reverse complement strand
CATCGACCATTAGCATTTGAGATGAAAATGCAGAAAATGTGTATTTCTTATAAGCAGCAAGAGCTTCCTCAACGTTTTTGCAAGTAGCTAGAATTTCTGCGGTGTCAATGAAATTAATCTCGCGATTTTTTGAATCTATCCTCGGTATGGCCGCAAAATCGAAGAACAGACCATGTTCGTTCATGCCAGCTTGGGTCTGCATATTGTTCTTTCCAAAAAAAACAGCACCGTATCTGTCGTTAGTACCCGGTACAAACCACATATAATGAAAGGAAGTATATTCATCTTCATTCGCCCCTACGAGTACTTTTCCGTTTTTGGTACTGGTAAATATGGAGCAAGCAGCGGTATATTGTGTGATGAGCACCACAAGGGAAAATAGAAGAAGTTGTATTTTATTTTTCATGACTATGATTTGATTGTTAGTAACCAAAGGGTAGACTTCGATTTTGAGTGTTGGTTACAACTTTCGAGGCGTCTTGTATATCAATTTGTCTTCTTATAACCGAGCACTGTACAAAATGCATCATGTTGAATAAATAGCAAGGTCAATATTTAAGTGCAACTTCGAATAAGGCGTAACTTAGAAAAAAAGTCTACGAATACAGACTTATATACGAGTAACCACACATTTGAATGAATAAACTCGCTTATATCATAGTTTTAGTTCTATTCTTCGGGCTTAATTCTTGCTTCAACAAGAAAAAAAATGAATTCAAAGCTGACCAAATAGCTTTAAATGTATCATCCGATTTGGAGATTGACCACTTCAATATTTGGGTCGAAAACCCTAAAAAAGCTAAAGAAAAATTAGTCGAAATTGGATTTACCTCTGTTCCCGACTCACTTTCCCAAATTCATAAAGGACAAGGAACAGCAGGCAGATATTTCAATTTTCTCAATGGATATTTAGAGTTGATTTTTGTTTACGACCAAAGTGAATTTGAAAAAAACAGTGAGGTAAATAATGAATTGGATTTTATAGAACGTGCAAACTTCAAAGAAAATGGAGCATCACCTTTTAGTATTGCTCTAAAAATAAAGAATTATAAAATCGAGAAAATACCTTTTGAGAAGGTTAGGTATCATCAAGATTGGATGGAAGAAAATGTGAACATCTATTCCGCAAAAAACTCAAAAACTAATCTAGGGGAACCCTCAATTTTTGTTGTATATCCAGAAATTGAATCCGACAGATTTGAAACATTAACTGATTTAAAAGAAATACCAGAAGAATATTCAATTTGGAGAGAGTTTTTTAAACATCCAAACGGTGCTAAAAAAATAACAAATATCAAAATTACATCATCTGATTTGGACTTGGAAACGGAGACAATGAAAGCAATTAATGGAATTGAAAACGTAACCGTCCAAAATGGAACAGAACACCTAATCGAATTGTATTTTGACAATAATGTTCAGAAAAAGTCATTTGATTTAAGACCTGAATTACCCATGATAGTTTTCTTATAAAAAACGTTTGGTAACAATAGGCTATTAGGCATTGTTTGTTTCAAATAAATCATAAATGATAAATTTCGACTCATCCGGTGTCACTGCTCTAAAATAGTTCAACAGCTCTTTGGAGGTCGCATAACGTGAGGTCTTTGATTTCTTGATACCCGTATGACTTCTCCAATCTTTAATAAATGCGCGTAGCGCCTTGTTTACCTGCTCTTCCCCTATCAATTCTTGCAACTTATACATATTGATAACGCCTTTGTTATAATGCACATGATCCTCATTTTCGACCAAGGCCAATGAGGGTTCTGAAACCGCCTTACGACGTTCTTCTTCGTACCTTTCTTTTTGTAATTCCAAAAACTGGTCTACTTTCTCTTTTGAATATTTCGATTGTAAAACCATAATTGCTCCATATTGCGCCAAGGTTTCCAGTATAAAGTTTCTACCTTGCACATTGGCGCCCTCTACCTGCATACCGAACCATTGGTGGGCTACCTCATGTGCCGTTATATAAAAGGCCATGTCGACATCGGTTTTATCATCAATATTTAAAACAAACCCCAACGATTCTGAAAAGGGTATCACCCCTGGAAACGATTGTGCAAAATCTCCATATCGTGGAAATTCCATAATATTCAGTTGCTGGTATTGATATGGCCCAAAATGTGCGTCATAATACTGTAATGATGCTTTAAGGCCGTCCATCATTCTATCGACATTATACTCATGCCCTTTATGGTGAAAAATGGCCAAATCAACTTTATCTTCTATGCTGTCATTGGCTTTCCAGCTGTCTTTATACACTTCATATTCGGCAGAGACCACCGAATAGAAGTTGATAATAGCTGCGTCTGTTTTATAGTGAAAGTAATTGCGGTTATTGTCTTTCCATTGTCTTATCAATTTACCAGAAGTTACTGCGGTTTGATGTTCACTTGTACCAATGGTCATGTCTAGGGTAATGCCATCTGAATCGCCGCCTGATCTTGCATTTACCAGTTCTCGTTCATCATCAATCTTCGCCTTATTTGCTCTTACTGGCAAATTATACGAGTTTCTTAAATCGGGGTCTTGCAACTCGTATTTCTTGTTATAGCCCAGCGTGGGGAACTCTCCGTTATTAAAGAACGTCCCGTTATTTACCACCTTCGTATCGACCGTATTGTCTTCAAAACCTTTGGGGAAATACGACTGCTTAAAGCGCATCTTAATGGTTGAATTCGGCAATAATGGTTGGTTAAGTTTAAATATTCGATACTCAAACTCCTTGTATCTATTATCTTCCAAAGCTCCGCCTTCGAACTCAACATTTGAGAGTTTCACATGTGAAGCGATCAATTTCTGAACGTGAATTTCTTCAATCGGAGTATTGTTTGTGTTGGTCAATTCGTAGGTACCTTCTACCTCATAGCTTCTGTTTTCGGGATATAATTCGAGATCTAGCGTTACTGCTGTAATCTTTGGTTGTGGTATATACTCAAAGGGTTTTAAGGTTTGTTCGTACCGAAGACGATACCTTTCTTTTTTCGAAGTCGACCAATACGCATTCAATACATTGGTATTGTAAAAGATGTAGCTTCCCGAAAGCACAAATACCAAGCCCAACGTAATCGAGGTCAAAAGCAAAGAGGGGCTCATTTGTGCGGGGATTGCTTTGATTCTTTTCCAAAGTTTTATCGGCGTCCCGCGGTTCATCAATAAGGCACTTAGGATCAAGAGTAAAACCCCGAATACCATCCAATATGATTTTACCCATAGATAGGGGACTAGAAAGTGGCCGTACCCATTCATCTCAGAATAGATCCCCAATGGTTTACCACCGAACTTATAGAGGCTATGAACGAACCCGAAGTATTCTAAAGCTAGGTTCAGAATAAAAAATATCAGGGTAAGAAAGGTACCTATAAACTTATTCTTCGAGATAACCTGAAAGAAGAATGAAACAAAGGTATACAGTATCAAGAACGGAAGAATTTCCACGAAAAATCCTGAGAAATAAACCCCAAATTCGAACTCATAAAACCCGTTTGTCATTTGAAAAGCTATTCCGGTCACTATCAATGCTAGGATCAATACGATATAGATATTGACAAGTGCTACAAACTTGCTTGCCAAGAGGGTAATATTGTGAATCGAAGTGGCGTCATTCAAAACATATTGATTGCTATTGCGCTCTTTCCAAATCAATTCACCAGAATAGAACAAGAGAATGATAATGAAGAAATACAGCGACATTTCTTGTAGTTCTGCGATGATAAAATAGGTCTTGGGGTAACTGTCAACCCCAAATGTGGTTCCCAGATTCACAGAATTGATCAAGATGATTACAATACCACAAATGGCAATCGCCCAGAAAGCGGTCTCCTTTAAAAGCGATATGGTGTAAAATTGAGACAGGGAAACGAACTGAATCCACCGCGACTTCATAGTTCTTTGAATGTGAACAACGGGAATCTTCAACTCCGAAAATGGTTTTGCCGAATTTTCTATATCGTCGATTTTTTTGTTTGATTTCGGCTTGTTTGCCAATACACTGAACGAAAACTTACGATAGCCGTAAATGAAAACAAATCCCCCCATAACCAACCACAATAGTTTACTGTGCAATACTATACCACTGAAAGAGATGGATAAATCATTAAGATTTGCTGGAGCGATAGCTTTGGAAAACTGTGTCAAGGTGGTTAACCCAAAAGGATCCAATAGCCCTTGTAGATACTCGTTGGTAATGGCTTTGGTCAACATAAATAGCACAAACAAAACGATACCCTGTGTATAAACGACCAAGAGCTTTTTGCTGAGCATGCCCGTCACAAAAAAGGTGGTCGCTCCAAAGAGTAAGCTGGGTAAAACCACTACAAAAAAGCACTGAAGATAAGTGTACGCATTGAAGGCGAGCATCTCTTCAGGTTTGTGCCACGGCAATTTTGAGCCCAACATCATTCCTATCAATAAGCCTGAAAAAATGAATAACAAAATGCTGAAAGAGCCTAGGAAACGACCTAACAGGTAGTCTTTCTTCGTAATAGGATTTACGAATAATAACGCTTCGGTATCGTATTGAAAATCGCGCAGCACGGGTACCCCCATGATCATTGACACCATAATCATAAAT
>CAYNUM010000243.1:0-4583 GCA_964400025.1 uncultured Croceivirga sp. | reverse complement strand
TTTTAAGCAAATCATTGATATAAAAATCAAGAACCGCAGGGAGGCTGCTGGCTTACCTACGCCCAATCATTTTTTGTTTGTTGAGCACCCCCATGTGTATACTTTGGGTAAGAGTGGAGATATTGACAATCTTCTTGTCGACGAAAAAGTACTGGAACAAAAAGGGGCGAAATTCTACAAAATCAATAGGGGGGGCGATATAACGTACCATGGTCCAGGTCAAATAGTAGGTTACCCCATATTGGATTTGGACAACTTCTTTACCGATATTCACAAATACCTACGTTTTTTAGAGGAAATGGTAATTCTAACGCTGGCCGAATACGGTTTGACTGGTGAGCGGTCAGAGGGTGAGACCGGTGTTTGGCTCGATGTGGGTACGCCATTTGCCCGTAAAATATGCGCTATGGGCGTTCGGGCCAGTCGATGGGTGACCATGCACGGTTTTGCCCTAAACGTGAATTCGGATTTGGGGTATTTTGATCTGATGATTCCCTGTGGTATCAAAGACAAAGCTGTGACTTCGTTGAATGTGGAGTTGGGTAAAGCCACAATCGACATAGGTGAGGTCAAACAAAAACTCCTCAGACATTTTGAGGAGCTTTTCGAAGCAGAGTTTATAAAAGAAAAAGCCCCTGTATAGACCAGGGTTTCACAATTATTTTGAAAAAGAGGCCAGCACCATTCGACTGTCCAATTTTCCTTTTTTATTGTACGTCTCTTGTTTTACGATACCAACACCTTTGGCGAGCCAGAGTTTGTCAGTAAATGACATCTTTGCCATCATAGCCTTGGTGTTGATGGTAGAGGTAAGCACGTAGCAATCAAAGGTGCCTGCAGGGGTATTCACCGATTCTTCTGCGACTACTTTTCTGTCTGTAGTTCTGACTTCGGTATTCATTTTTATACCACTCATGCTCATGGCAATAATAATTTCCGCATCGTCCAATCTTTGGCCTACCGACAGATTATTGGGTATATTGACATTGATTCCCGAGACATCAACCTCCGCATTCATTTGCTCCATCTGCATTTGTAGTTGAGGTGATAACATGCTGTCGAAGTCTATCGAGATTCCGTCACCGGTGCAGGTGACCTCATATTCCAATTCCATTTGTTCCTTTGGTTTCGCGCCCCCGACTTTTACGCTCATGGTTGCCACGGTGTTTCCACCACTATTTTGAACTTTGGTCACTTTATATTCTGTGGTGCCACTGGGCTTGTCTTTTTTGTCATAAAGGTTGTAACTGAAAGAAGCTCCCTCAGTCATGGGATAATAGGCACTACAGTTGTCTTGGGCAGTAAGAATATTCAGGGCGAATACTGCAAGTATTGAAAGGAATAATTTTTTCATTTTCAAAAATTTTGTTGAGTTAATCCATTTGTTCAAATTATGAAATAACTTCTAAGTCCTTGAATTTAAATGTATGGTTTGTATTAAATTACGTGTAAGAAGGCATTAATTCAGGCGATATACAATTATGGAGTTATTTTGATCTTTCGCCACCAATTCGAGTTTGTTATCATTATCCATGTCCCAAAGATCAATGGCCGAATTTCCATAAACTGGAAAATTGGGTATTGATTTTGCTTGACTGTCGAAGAGGTATATTTTTTGATTCTGAATATCCGTTACGGCAACGTAAATTTTATCATTAATGTAGAATATTTTGGGTTGGGTATAAACACCAAACTCCAGCTCAACCTTTTTGCCTTTAATATTTAGGATGTTCTCATCCATAAGGGCCAAAGACTTACTTGTGGCAAACATGCCATGGTCATTGCTAAGATTGAAATTGGTTGCCGAAAGACCTCCTTTTGTGTCGACTTGATGCAGTACCCCTTTTTTGTCGGTTACCGTAAACTTGTTTTTGTAAAAGAAAACGTCATTATCGGAAAAGTCAATTGACCTGTTGACCTTAATACGTTCGCCGCCAGCACGATGTCGAATTTTTAATTGTCCATTTTGAAGCAGAAAGACCAAGTAATCTTTTTTGCCCACTTTAAAATGTTTGGGCGCCCTAAGTACCGGACTTCCTGTTTTGGTATAGGTGAAACCATCCACGATATTACCCTTGCCATTGTACATTAAAACGTTTTCACCTTGGGTCACAACAAAGCGGTAATTTCTGTTGTTTTCATAATCAAAAACAGCTAGGGGGTTGAGATTACCTCCTTCAATTTTTTTATTGAATGGGGATACCTCATCACCATTTCTATCGAGTATTAGAAATTGATTATTGGTGCAAAAGGCCAATTGCAACTTTCCGTTTTTATAAAGGTCCACTTGATGGATTTTTCCCTGAATTTGTCCTTCGAGCTGCTTCTTCCATAACACTTTGCCTTCTGTTGAAATCAGGTACAATTGATTATCGCCATCTTGAACCGCAATTTCATACTTGTTGTTGCGATGGTTTTTTACGAATTGCGGTGTTGTGGTCAAATCAGTATCCAATTCTAAATTGTAAATAGGTGCTACTGATTTACTGACCGGAGTCTTTTTGATTTTTGAGAGAAGTATATTGAAGTGTGAGAAGTCAATATCATTGGTAACCTGGGCAGCAAAGCCAATATCTTCTAGGTTTTGAGAACTGAATTCTTTTGCTAGCTTGGTGCTAAAATGCTTATCAATGAAATGATTGAGTCCTTTGGCGCCAGATATAAAAAGAAGGGATGATTCGCTTCCAATTTGTGTTTTTACCGCTTGGTAAACATCGCCTTTTTCAAAGGTAAAACCACTTCTTCTGTTGGCAATTATTGTTTGTAGGGTGCTCTGATCTGAGGCGAAAACGTAGGTGTTTTCAAAAACAGTGTAGAAGTTTGATTCAAAGTTTTTGACCAAAGGGCGAAAGCTCTGTTCAATAATTTGAGGTTCTTGTAATTGCCAAATTTCACTGCCTTGATAATCAGTGCTAGCCGTTCTTTTTTGTTCCAATAATTCTGAAATTCCTTCGCTGTCGAAGGCATGAATGGCAATGGCTTTTTTATCGTTTAGAAAGATAACCCCTACTTCTTCAATGTTATTGAATTTCTCATCAGCTATTGATATTACATCTAGAAAGCGTTTTTGATTGGAAAGAAATGTATTATAATCGTTGAATGAAAAGCTGAGTACAGCCTCTGAGTTTTGAGGTGCAATATTCGCTGTCTTATCCAATAAAGGGGTGGTGCCCTCAAACAAGTCAATATACTTGGCAATTGAGTCATTTGAGGTGGCTACTCCGCTTAAAAGAAAATCATCTTGACTTGCTGCAAAATCAACTGATACCCAATTGGCAAAAGTCATAAGACTGTTTTCCTTGATATTCTTCAGTTCTGAATGAAGCAGCGCATTGTCATCCAAATTGATGAAAAGTGATGCAGACTTTTTTGAATCTGAAGTAGTAACAAGTTTTTGAAGTGTTGAAGACACCTTGTTCTTGCCATTGGTTCGAATGGCGTTCTCCAAAAGCAATTCTGAAGAACTCAGCAGCATTTTTTTATCGATTGTAGACGCAAATAATTCAAATCCGTCAATTTGATATTTTTTTACTTCGCGATTTTCATAAACGTAGGTCTCGATGGTCTTTTCTCTACTGTTCTCAAGGGCTATGGGAATTGAGTCCAATGCTTGAAGTAAGATGAAATCGTGGGTGTTTTTACCGATGGAATAGAAGCCCATTAGGGCATTGCCCTGAATTTTAGAAAAATCAAGGGTTTGAGTTTTGGTTTTAATGCCTTCGAATAGCGAAGTACCATTGACTTTGTCAAGGAAAAAATTGTTTTTCAGCTCGCTTTTAAAGGCATCAGGATTGTTGATTTTAAGGATAATGCTTGCCTTAGGAGGAAAATAATTGAGAGCAGATTCGGTTTTCTTTTGTTCTGTCTTGCAGGAAAGGATAATCAAAAAAATGAGTAGAACTCTAAGTTTCATGAAAAAGACTTTAAAACAAAGTTATGCCAATTCATGTACCAAAGGAGTAGGGCAAATTGAATAATTTTTGATTATTACGTATTTGGCTATTGACCAAACTCAAGGGTCAATTGTTCGGGAAGTTGTCTAAAACTCTTTCGATGGTATTTCGTAAGGCCATACTTTCGGATGGCTTCCCGATGTTCTTTAGTGGGATACCCCTTATTTTTTATCCAATTGTACATGGGGAATTCTTCATGAATCTTCGCCATATATTCATCGCGATAGGTTTTGGCCAATATCGAAGCTGCTGCAATGCTCATAAAACGAGAGTCCCCTTTTACCATACAAGCGTGTTCAATGTCTTTGTACGGTTTGAATCGATTACCGTCAACTAAGATAAATTCTGGGGTAATGGTCAGTTGATCCAATGATCGGTGCATGGCCAATATGGAGGCATTCAGAATATTTAAATCATCAATTTCTGCCTCATGAACATGACTTACACCAAAACAGTTTGATTCTAGCTCTAAAATCGGCCGTAGACTTTCACGTGTTTTCTCTGAAAGTTGTTTCGAGTCGTTAAGTGTTTGATGCTCGAATTCTGTGGGAAGTATTATTGAAGCGGCTGTGACGGGGCCTGCTAAACAGCCCCGTCCCGCTTCATCAGTACCAGCTTCTATTTCAAAGC
>CAYNUM010000242.1:0-4584 GCA_964400025.1 uncultured Croceivirga sp. | reverse complement strand
TCCAGGAAAAATAACTTTATCCGCATTTCGAATCTGCCCTGCATCATTCGTTAAAACAGCTTCAACCCCCAATCTTTGGAATGCGAATTTTATGCTCTGAATGTTACCGGCGCCATAATCTACAATTACCAATTTCATAAAACGCCTTTCGTTGAGGGTAGCACCATTTTCTCTAAATCTCTCTTCACTGCCATTTTTATTGCTTTAGCAAAGGCTTTAAATATGGCTTCTATTTTATGATGCTCATTAGTGCCTTCTGCTTTAATATTTAGGTTCGCCTTAGCTCCATCACTAAAGGATTTAAAAAAATGGTGAAACATTTCTGTAGGCATGTCTCCTACCATTTCGCGCTTGAAATCTGCCTCCCAAACCAGCCAATTACGCCCCCCAAAATCGATTGCAACTTGAGCCAAACAATCATCCATCGGAAGACAAAAACCATATCGTTCAATGCCCAACTTATTGCCGAGGGCTTCATAAAACACCTCTCCCAAAGCAATACCGGTATCTTCGATAGTATGGTGCTCATCAACCTCCAAATCACCATCTACCTTTATGGTCAAGTCCATTTGACCATGCCTTGCCAATTGATCTAACATGTGGTCAAAAAACTTGAGGCCCGTTTCGATATTGGCATGACCGGTGCCATCTAAATTCAATTCAATCTGAATGTCGGTTTCCTTTGTTTTTCGATGTGTTCTACCAAATCTGGAATCAAGTTTTAAAAACGTGTAAATCTTTTCCCAATCATTGGTTATCAAACTAATAGAACTAGATAGGTCACTTTCAGAAACAGTTATTTCGTCTGTTCCCAATGCTGTTTTATCATCAATAAAAATTCCTTTAGAACCGAGGTTTTTGGCAAGTTCCATATCTGTCAACCGATCCCCAATAACAAAAGAATTCTTTAGGTCATACGCTTCTGAAAAATATGACGTCAGCAACCCAGTATTTGGTTTGCGTGTCGGCGCATTATCCTTTGCAAAGGTCTTATCAATCAAAATTTTATCAAAGACGACCCCTTCATTTTTAAAGGATTCAAGCATAAGATTATGCACTGGCCAAAAGGTATCTTCCGGAAAGGATTCGGTGCCCAAACCATCTTGATTGGTTATCATAACCAGTTCAAAATCCAACTCTTTTGCAATCCTTCCGAGGTAGGTGAACACTTTGGGATAAAAAACCAATTTTTCAAAAGCATCCAACTGTTCATCGCCAGGTTCTTTTGCCAATGTTCCATCTCGATCTATAAATAGTACTCTCTTAGCCATTACTTAATTCAATTAATGCTTGGACAAGTTTTTTGTTTTCTTCAAAGGTTCCAATTGTAAACCGAAGCGTATTATCACAAAGGGGTTGAGTGCTTCGATTTCTAATTACAATGCCTTTAGAGATTAATTGCTCGTATCGTTTATCTGCATCATCTACCCGCACCAAAATAAAATTTGCATCGGTGGGGAATAGTTCTTCTATAAAATTGATTTCCTCTAAGGCCTCTATGAGAAGTTTTCGCTCCAAAAGAATCTTTTCCACTTCTCTTAAAACCAATTCTCGATTTGAAATCCGCTCTAAAGCCTTTTTTTGAGTTAACTCATTAACATTGTAGGGCGGCTTAATCTTATTTAGGATTTGAATGATTTCTTTGGATGCATAACAGATTCCCAACCGAATACCAGCCATACCAAAAGCTTTTGATAGCGTCTGTGTAACGATTAGGTTCGGAAATCGTTCCAATTGAACCACCCAAGAGGGTTTACTTGAAAAATCAATATAGGCTTCATCAATAACAACAATGCCTTTAAATTCATTTAAGATACTTTCGATGTATATGGTGTCAAAAGCATTACCCGTCGGATTGTTTGGAGAACATAGGAATAAGAGCTTTGTTCTGGAATCGGCGGTTTGAAGAATTGCCTCAACATCGGGTTGAAAATCAGAATTCAAAAGAACCGCTCTATTCTCAACTGCATTGGTCGCCGACAAAACCTTATACATTCCGTAAGTCGGCGGCAAAGTAATAATATTGTCAGTATTGGGCTCGCAGAATGCTCTAAATATCAAATCCAACACTTCATCGCTTCCGTTTCCCAATAAAATTTCACTTTCTGATACCCCTTTTTGCGCAGCTAGCAAAGTTTTTAAACTTCGTTGCTTTGGATCGGGATAACGATTCACTCCATTCTCATAAGGGTTTTCATTGGCATCCAAGAATACCATATCTGAATCAAAATCTTTGAATTCATCACGTGCGGAAGAATACGGACTCAAATTTTTTACGTTCTCACGAACCAGATTCTCTATGTTGAAATCTTTAGTCATTCAATTCATTTAATCGAAGGGTAACCGCATTTTTATGGGCTTGCAGCCCTTCAGCCTCAGCCATTAATTCAACGGCATTCCCAATGTTCTTAATTCCTAATCTAGAAATTTTTTGAAATGTCATACTCTTCATAAAACTGTCTAAATTGACACCACTATACTGTTTTGCATAACCGTTGGTCGGTAAGGTATGATTGGTACCTGAAGCATAGTCTCCGGCACTCTCAGGCGTATAATTGCCAATAAAAACCGAACCTGCATTTATCGTGTTCTGTACATAAAAATCTTCATTTTCAACACAAACAATGTAATGTTCAGGGCCATAAGTATTGATTATCTGAAGTGCGATATCATCGTTCTCGACAAATATTAATCGACTGTTTTCAATAGCTTTAGCCGCAATATCCCTTCTTGGCAATTCTACAATTTGACGCTCTATTTCAGATTCAACCTGATTCAATAAAATTTTTGAGGTCGAAACCAATAGTACTTGACTGTCTACGCCATGTTCAGCTTGACTCAGTAAATCTGAAGCAACAAAACTGGAATTGGCCGTATCATCGGCCACGACAAGTAATTCGCTTGGACCCGCTCGCATATCTATTGAAACCCCAGACTTGGTCGCCCATTGTTTGGCTACGGTAACATATTGATTTCCAGGTCCAAAAATCTTAAATACTTTTGGAATGGTCTCCGTGCCATAGGTCATTCCTGCAATTGCTTGAATACCACCAACTTTAAAAATTTTCGTTACACCACACAATTCCGCCGTGAACAAAATTGCCGGATTCAATTTGCCATTTCCATCAGGTGGACTACAGAGAATGATTTCTTCACAACCCGCCAATTTTGCAGGAATTGCCAACATCAAAATTGTCGAAAAAAGCGGTGCTGTTCCACCTGGTATATAAAGGCCTACTTTTTGAATAGCACGTTTTTCTTGCCAGCAATCTACGCCCGGCATCGTCTCTACCACTACCCTTTCTGTCCTTTGTGCACCGTGAAACTTTTCAATATTTGATTTGGCTAGATTTATAGCCTGCTTTAATTCGTCAGAAATAGCATCAATGGCCTGGATTCGTTCTTCGGAAGAAACCTCAAAGTCGGTAAGGGTTACGTTATCAAATTTTTTGGTGTATTCAATTATAGCAGTGTCACCGTTTTCTCGAATGGCTTCAAAAATTTCTTTTACCACCGGCTCGATTGTTTCAAAAGATTGGGTTGGTCTTTCCAATAACTCTGGCCACTCCGCTTTTTTCGGGTTGTAATACTTTTTCATTAGAGTACCATTTTCTCAATCGGACATACCAAAATACCCTCTGCACCCGCGATTTTTAATTCATCGATAACCTCCCAAAAGGTGTCTTTGTTAATCACGGTATGTACTGAGCTCCAACCTTCTTCCGCGAGAGGCAATACGGTTGGGCTGCGCATTCCCGGGAGGATTTCAATGACTTTTTTCAAACTATCATCCGGTACGTTCATCAATACATAGCGATTTTTTCTTGCTTGAAGTACCGATTGAATTCGAAAGAGGAGTCTATTTAATATTCCGCTACACTCCTCACTTATCTTAGGAGACACCGCTAAAACAGCCTCGCTTTTCAATAATACCTCGACTTCTTTGAGGTTGTTTTTGAATAAAGTGCTTCCACTTGAAACGATATCACAAATGGCATCGGCCAGACCTATATTAGGTGCAATTTCAACGGAACCATTGATGATATGAATGTCCGCATCAATTCCCCATTTATCCAAGAACTTTTGAACTGTCTTAGGGTAAGAAGTTGCGATACGTTTTCCTTGAAAATCTTTATAAGTTTTGTATTCTTTCGATTTCGGAATAGCCATTGAAACCTTGCATTTAGAAAACCCTAGTTTTTCAGCTATTTTGATACCACCCCCTTTTTCAAAAAGCACATTCTCTCCTATGATTGCGATATCCACTACGCCATCTTTTAGATACTGCGGAATATCACCATTTCGTAAATAAAACACCTCCATGGGAAAATTCCGAGAACTTGCCTTGAGCTGATCTTTACCATTATCGATGGAAATTCCACACTCCTTTAGAATGCGCAGGGAATCCTCGTTAAGCCTTCCACTCTTTTGAATTGCAATTCGAATTTTAGTCATTTCTGAATTTGATAAATTAAAAAACCCGTTTGATTGCTCAAACGGGTCCATTATTTTGAAATACACAAAATACAGCTACCTCGCCTGAGCGATTATTGCGGTATGATGATGTGTATGGTTTCTTTTCAT
>CAYNUM010000241.1:0-4602 GCA_964400025.1 uncultured Croceivirga sp. | reverse complement strand
AAAGTCAGACCAAGACCAAACTAGGTTCAACCGACATGGGAGGTGATTTACCCACGGTACGTACCTATATCAATGATTTTGTTGGGCGCTACCTCGATAATTATCTTCATAAAAACCAAGAGGTCAAAGACGCGATACTTAGAAAGATTTTACAGGCCGAAAAAGAACGAAAAGAACTTTCTGGTATTCGAAAATTGGCTCGTGAACGGGCGAAGAAGGCCAGCTTACACAACAAAAAGCTTCGAGACTGTCGGGTGCATCTTGGAGATTTGAAAAAAGACCGGCGTTTGGAAACCACACTGTTCATCACAGAGGGTGATTCGGCTTCGGGTTCAATCACCAAATCGCGCGATGTGAACACCCAGGCGGTATTTAGTCTGCGCGGTAAGCCGTTGAACTCCTATGGAATGTCGAAAAAGATTGTCTATGAAAATGAGGAGTTCAATCTGTTGCAAGCTGCACTGAATATTGAAGATTCACTTGAGGATTTGAGATATAACAATATTGTAATCGCTACCGATGCCGATGTTGATGGTATGCATATACGCCTACTCTTAATCACTTTTTTCCTGCAGTTCTTTCCTGAGCTTATCAAGGAAAATCATTTATATATTCTTCAAACCCCGCTCTTTCGAGTACGAAACAAGAAAGAGACCATTTACTGTTACTCCGAGGAAGAGAAGCGGGCGGCTATTGATAAACTATCCGGAAAACCAGAAATCACTCGTTTCAAGGGTCTGGGTGAAATTTCTCCTGATGAATTCAAACATTTTATAGGAGATGATATCCGATTGGAACCTGTAATGCTCGATAAGGCGATGTCAATCGACCAACTACTACAATTTTATATGGGTAAAAATACACCGGACCGGCAACAATTCATCATCAAAAACCTAAAAGTAGAACTTGACTTGGTTGAAGAAAACCAATTGTAAATCAGTTGTTAAGATTTAAATGGAAGAGAACGGAGAACTGAACGAAGAACACTTGTCTGAGAATGAAACCCATGATGACGATACCTTGACCCGGGTCACGGGTATGTACAAAGATTGGTTCCTCGATTATGCCTCATATGTAATACTTGAACGGGCTGTTCCAGCGATTGAAGATGGTTTTAAACCTGTGCAGCGAAGAATCATGCACTCGCTAAAAGAGCTTGATGACGGCAGGTACAATAAAGTGGCCAATGTAGTGGGTCATACCATGCAGTACCATCCGCATGGTGACGCCAGTATAGGTGATGCCATGGTTCAAATAGGGCAGAAGGACCTATTGATTGATACTCAAGGAAACTGGGGTAACATCCTTACCGGTGATAGTGCTGCGGCTTCAAGGTACATCGAAGCCCGATTGTCTAAATTCGCCCTAGATGTCGTTTTCAGCCCAAAAATTACGGAGTGGCAACTATCGTATGACGGAAGAAAAAAAGAACCGGTAAACCTTCCTGTAAAATTTCCACTTTTGTTGGCTCAAGGGGCAGAAGGAATCGCAGTTGGGCTCTCCACCAAAATTTTACCGCATAACTTCAACGAGCTTATCGATGCTTCAATCAAACACTTAAGAGGACAACGATTCAAGCTTTTTCCTGATTTTCCAACTGCCGGCATTATTGATGTTACCAATTATAACGATGGGCTTCGAGGAGGTAAGGTACGGGTGCGAGCCAAAATAGAAAGTCTTGACAAAAATACGCTGGTTATAAGAGAGATACCCTTCTCTACTAACACTTCTTCTTTAATAGATTCCATTCTTAAAGCGAATGACAAGGGCAAGATAAAAATCAAAAAAATCGAGGACAATACCGCAGCGGAAGTGGAGATTTTGGTCCACATACCGAGTGGTATATCTCCAGACAAAACTATTGATGCACTTTATGCGTTCACAGCCTGTGAGTCTTCCATTTCACCATTGAGCTGTATCATAGAAGACAACAAGCCCATATTTCTCGGGGTCAGCGAGGTGCTGAAACGCTCAACGGATAATACGGTGGAACTCCTGAAACAAGAGCTGGAAATACAACTCAACGAACTTGAGGAGCAATGGCATTTTTCATCTCTAGAGCGAATTTTCATCGAGAATCGAATTTATCGTGATATTGAAGAAGAAGAAACTTGGGAGGGAGTAATTTCAGCAATAGATAAAGGCCTTAAACCCCATACCAAGCATTTGAAGCGCGAGGTTACCGTTGACGACATTACAAGGTTGACAGAAATCAGAATCAAGCGTATTTCGAAATTTGATTTAGATAAGGCAAAACAACACATTGAAAGTCTTGAGGAAAAGATTGAGGAGACCAAAGGGTATTTGAATAATCTGATTGATTTTGCCATCGACTACTTCAAAAACCTAAAAAAGAAATACGGTAAGGGCAGGGAGCGTAAATCAGAGATTCGAATATTCGATGACATTGAAGCCACTAAAGTGGTCATTCGAAATACAAAACTCTATGTGAATCGAGAAGAAGGTTTTGTCGGAACCTCTTTGCGGCGCGATGAGTACGTGACGGATTGTAGCGATATCGATGATATCATTCTATTCACTAAAAAAGGGGGAATGATGGTCACTAAGGTTGATTCCAAGACCTTTGTCGACAAAAACATCATTCATGTTGCGGTTTTTAAGAAGAAGGACAAGCGCACCACGTACAATATGATATACAAAGACGGTAGGGGTGGTGCAAGCTATATCAAGCGGTTCAATGTGACGTCGATTACCCGAGATAAAATGTACGACCTGACCAATGGTAAAGCTAGTTCAGATGTGCTGTATTTTAGTTCAAACCCGAATGGAGAGGCAGAGGTTGTCACGGTTCACCTTCGCAATTCAGGGAGTATCAAAAAGCTGAAGTGGGATTTGGATTTCGCCGATGTTCTGATCAAGGGTCGTGCCTCTAAAGGGAATATTGTTACTAAATATCCTGTAAAGCGAATTGAACTGAAAGAAAAGGGACTTTCCACACTTAAACCTAGAAAGATATGGTTTGATGAGGTGGTGCAACGTTTAAACGTTGATGAAAGGGGCGATTTGCTAGGCGAGTTCCGGGCAGAAGATATGTTACTGGTCGTAAATCAGCGCGGTATTGTTAAAACCATACCACCCGATTTGAATGCCCGATTTGATGATGATATGATCGTCTTGGAAAAATGGAATCCGAAGAAACCAATTTCGGCCATATACTACGAAGGAGAGAAAGAGCGATACTATATCAAGCGTTTTATCATAGAAAATTCCAACAAAGAAGAACTAATTATTTCAGAGCATTCAAAGAGTCAATTGGAGCTGATTTCGACAGAATGGCGCCCTATGGTAGAAATCGAATATGCCAAACAACGGGGAAAAGACCAAAAACCGAACGAAAAAATAGATTTGGAGGGTTTTATTGCGGTAAAAGGAATCAAAGCCTTGGGCAACCAACTTACTTCCTTGAAAATCAAAAATATAAATACATTGGAGCCCTTGCCTTACATAGAACAGGCGGAGCAAGAAGCCGAAGAAATTGAGGTTGTGGACGAAGAAAATGTGAATGGCGATGAAAATGGAGATCAAACAACCTTGTTTTAGGATTTTATTCTACCTATTTTACCCAAAAACTTTTACACACTAACTATTAGAAATTAGGAACTATTTTATGGATTTTACAAACCCGTTGGTCTACGGAGTGCCAGTATTTATTGCGTTTATACTATTTGAGCTGACATACAGCAAAACGCACGGTGATGATGATTTGTATGATTGGAAAGATTTGGCGGCTAGCGGTTTCATGGGTGTTGGGTCGGCAATTATAGGCCCTTTGTTTAAGGTTATCTTCGCTGTTGTTCTTTTTGACGGAATTTATGAGCTGTGCAATCCCATGGTTGACGGAATTCGAATAAATCGATTAGGGTATGAATCTTTTGGTTATGCGTGGTACGTTTGGTTGTTCTGTATGCTGGCTGATGATTTTACCTACTACTGGTTTCACAGGGCCAACCATGAGATACGCGTGCTCTGGGCGGCACACATTGTGCACCATTCTTCTGACAATTTTAATTTGGGTACAGCGGTACGAAACGGCTGGTTTACGATACTCTACAAGCCCTTGTTTTACATGTGGATGCCAGCACTAGGGTTTCCTCCAGAAATGGTGGTGGTTTGCCTTGGTATCGAGGCCCTATGGCAATTTCAATTGCATTCGGTGTATGTTCCAAAATTGGGATTCCTTGAAAAAATATTGAACACACATACCATGCACCAAGTGCACCATTCACAAAACGTTGAGTATCTCGATAAAAATCACGGAGGTATTTTAAACGTGTTTGATCGCTTATTTGGAACATGGAAAGAATTGGATGACAGTATTGATGTAAAATATGGAGTCATTCACTCACCAGAGTCATACAATCCCATGGTCATCTTAACTCATGAGTTCAAAGATATTTGGCGGGATGTAAAAAAGGCAAAAAAGTTCTCGCACAAACTCATGTATATTTTTGGCCCTCCTGGGTGGAGTCATGATGGAAGTACCATGACAGTCAAGCAGCAACAAGCATTGTTCAAAAAACAGCGACAATTAAAGCCGGAAATGGCCTTTGAAAGGCCCAACTAAGTTCTAGTCCAGAGGAG
>CAYNUM010000240.1:2773-4602 GCA_964400025.1 uncultured Croceivirga sp. | reverse complement strand
TTAATGCTATCAAAAACCAAAATCGATACTCTTTGACAAAGACCGAAACCAACTTGTAAGAAAAAACAATCATCAGAGCCAATCCTAAAACAACCACTCCTGCATACTTTAAGAGCGCCAAGAGTATCTCGGGGTCGCTAGAGGAAACTACTACGTTAGCCAATAACGCAAAAACGGCATATGGCGCAGTCAGCATGATTAAATCGACCATTTTTAAGACCACGTCGTTCAAGGAGTCGAAAAAGCTCTTCAGTGGCTTTGCCCGTTCCTCACCGATGAGCAATAAGGAAATACCCATAAAAATGGTGAAGAAAATGACCTGTAGCATTAATTGATTGTTGCCCAACGCACTTACGGCATTATCCGGAACCATATCCTCAAGAAACTTTAAGGGTCCACTTTCTTTCTGTCGCGTAGCTTCTTCCAGTTTAGCGGTTACTCCACTATCATTGGCATAGGTTTCCGTGAGCTTTGCAATGGTGTCTTCTGAAATACCATTGCCTGGCTGCAAAATGTTTACCAAGAGCAAACCTAAAACAATAGCCACCGTGGTTGTACCCACATAAATACCAATCGTTCGCAAACCGATATTCCTGAATTTAGAAATATCCTGTAAATCAGAGATTCCTTTGATTAGTGACGCTAAAATCAAGGGAATCGCTATCAATTTCAAGAGTTTGATAAATATGGTGCCAAAGGGACTGATCCAATCAGTAACAAAATCTTTTCCCCATTCAAAGCTGGTCATTAGAAATCCAAAAAGGATACCCAAAACCATACCAATCAATATCTTCCAGTGAAGTTCGAGTTTGCGCATACGGAAATTTTAAAAAGTCAAGATAAGCTTTTGAAGTAAATTGCCCTAAACTTCTTAGGTTTTGTTCGTTCGAGCCAACAACATAAAATCAGCGAGAACAAGGGCGGTCATAGCTTCCACGATGGGTACCGCCCTGGGAACCACGCAAGGGTCATGCCTTCCTTTTCCTTGGGTTTTTACTGTATTTCCATCCTTATCAATGGTCTCGTAGCCTTGAAGAACAGTTGCCACTGGTTTGAAAGCGACATTGAAATAGATATCCATTCCGTTAGAAATACCTCCCTGAACACCACCACTTTTATTCGTTTTTGTAGTACCATCCGTGTTAAAGGCATCGTTATGTTCGCTGCCTTTCATGGTAACTCCGTCAAATCCACTGCCATATTCAAAACCTTTTACGGCATTGATTGACAACATGGCTTTACCCAGTTGGGCATGAAGTTTATCAAAAACCGGTTCGCCCAAACCAATCGGTACATTTTTGGCAACACAGGTAATTACTCCGCCTATGGTATCACCCTGTTTTTTGATGCTCTTAATGTATTCTTCCATTTTGGTCGCCATATCCAAATCAGGACAGCGCACAGGATTAGCCTCAATATTTTGGAAATCCAATTCCTGATAGGGCTTTTCCAACTTCATGGTCCCAACCTGCGAAACAAAAGCGTTGATTTCAATTTCAGCAAGAAATTGCTTTGCGATGGCCCCGGCTACTACCCTACTGGCCGTCTCTCGTGCAGAACTTCTACCTCCACCTCGATAATCACGAAAGCCATATTTCTTATCATACACATAATCAGCATGAGAAGGACGGTAAGAGTCTTTGATATGGGAGTAGTCCTTAGATTTCTGATTGGTATTGTGAATCGCGAAGCCTATTGGTGTGCCTGTCGTTTTTCCCTCGAAAAGACCGGAATAAAACTCTACCTCATCGGGTTCTTTACGCTGGGTTACGATAGCTGATTGCCCGGGTTTTCGCCTGTTAAGTTCACGTTGTACAGCCGTTACATCC
>CAYNUM010000240.1:0-2753 GCA_964400025.1 uncultured Croceivirga sp. | reverse complement strand
ACATCCAAGGTGATTCCAGAGGGGCATCCATCTAAAACACCACCGATTGCCCTACCATGTGATTCCCCGAAAGTGGTCAATTTGAATAAGCTGCCAAAAGTATTTCCCGCCATATCCCCTTAGGTTAATTGCCAAAGGTAAATTTTATACCGGTCATACGAAAACAAGACGTCCGCTTAATAATTTCCCAACATTTACCCCTTGAATTAATCTTTACTTAACCGAAAACTCACAAACACTTCATTTTCAGTTTAGTTTAAGTTTATTCTTACGCTTTTATTTTGCATTCAAACTATCTTGTATTGAAGAAACGTAAGATTGAACTGGCCGTAATTTCGGATGTACACTTAGGTACCTACGGCTGCCATGCAGACGAGCTTATCGCCTACCTCAATAGTATTCAACCCAAAAAATTGGTGCTCAACGGTGATATCATTGACATCTGGCAATTTAGTAAACGCTATTTTCCCCCTTCCCATTTAAAGGTATTACGCAAACTTATTGGAATGGCTTCTAAAGGCACAGAAGTCTATTACATCACGGGGAACCATGATGAAATGTTGCGAAAATTTACCCCAACCATTATGGGGAATATTAAAATTCTGAATAAACTGGTCCTCAATCTAGATGGTAAGAAAGCTTGGATTTTTCACGGTGATGTTTTCGACATTTCCATCCACAAAGCAAAATGGTTGGCCAAATTGGGGAGTTATGGGTATGATTTGCTCATATTGATCAATAGTGCGGTCAATTGGTGCTTAGTAAAAATGGGCAGGGAAAAGTACTCATTATCAAAACGTATTAAAAACAGTGTAAAAGGCGCTGTGAAGCATATCAATAACTTCGAAAGAGTTGCGGCTGAACTGGCTATTGAAAATCATTATGACTATGTGGTTTGTGGTCATATTCATCAACCTAAAAAAGAAACCATAGAAACTAACCAGGGAAAAACCGTGTATCTCAATTCTGGAGATTGGATTGAAAATTTAACAGCTCTCGAATATGCCTTCAAAAGATGGAGGATTTACCGTTATGACCACGACAAACTTTCTCCATTCTTCGTTGACGAAGATCTGAAGGAAATGGATATGAACGAGCTAATAGCCTCAATTACGGATAAAAACGATATCGAATCTATTGAGGTTCATGAAGAACCGGAAGCATCAAGGGACAAGCAAGGCTTGGCGGAGAATAGTGACGGGATGTAAAGCTTCCCTCCCAGTCCCATCTTTTATCTGATGGCGACAACTCGTGCCATTTGCAGATATGATGGTATCTTTAGAGGCCTTCCGAACTGCAGGAAACAACTTGAGCTCCCCTACCGACATGCTTACTTCATAATGCTCCTTTTCATAACCAAAAGAACCCGCCATACCGCAACAACCCGATGGAATAATAGTCACCTTATAATTCTTTGGTAGATTCAAGATGTCAAAAGTGACCTTCTGATTGGAAAGTGCTTTTTGATGGCAATGCCCATGAATCTTTACCTCTTTTGAATCTAAAGTAAAAAGCTCAGAACTTATGTTTTGATTTTTCACCTCAGCGGCTAAAAACTCCTCAATCAAAAAGGTATTTTTAGTTAATTTTTCAACCTTATTTTTTGAATCAAGTAATCGTTTATACTCATCTCTAAATGAGAGGATTCCAGATGGCTCTAAACCTATAACTGAAACATTGTTGTCAAGATGCGGTTGAAGCGCTCTTAAGTTCCTTTCGGCCAATACCTTTGCTTGTTTCAGGAACCCTTTGGAAAGATAGGTCCGCCCACTTTCAGCAAAAAATAGCGTGATCTGATATCCCAATCTATTTAACAGGTCAATGGCATCACGCCCAAGATTGGTGTCAAGATATTGGGTGAATTCATCAATGTACAACACGACCTTGGTACCACCATCATTCGATGGCAAAGAAGCGAGATAGGACTTAAAATTGAATCTATCAACCCTCGGCAAGCTGCGCTCAGTAGCTACCCCTGATGTTTTTTTCAGTAGTGTCCCTAAAAAAGAATCGTATACGAAGTTCGACAGTCCAGGTAACACACTGGCCATGCGGTTAATTCGGGTGTTATGCGCAAAAAGCTTTGCCCGCAAACTATACCCATGAGTTTCTTGATACTGATATTGAAACTCCGATTTTAACGTGGCCACGTCCACATTACTAGGACATTCTGATGCACAGGCCTTACAACTCAGACATAAATCGAATACCTCTTTCAATTCTTCATGGGCAAATCGGTTTGGCTTTTCAGAATTGGTCAAAAATTCCCTGAGTGCATTCGCCCTGGCTCTAGTGGTATGTCGTTCATTTTTCGTAGCATGGTAACTTGGGCACATGGCACCCTTCATTTCATGGGATTTTCTGCAATCTCCACTGCCATTGCACTTTTCGGCCGCTTTTAGAATACCTTCGCTATCCGTAAAATCCATCAAAGTTGCAATCTCGGGCTCTTCACGGTCAACTTCATATCGCAGGGACTTATCCATAGGATAAGCATCAACGATTTTTCCTGGATTGAATATGTTCTTAGGGTCAAAGTAGGACTTGATACGTCGTAAAAGGGCATAGTTTTTCTGGCCAATCATAATGGGTATGAATTCGGCCCTTACGATACCATCACCATGCTCGCCACTAAAGCTTCCCTTGTACTTTTTGGTCAAATGAGCTACATCAGTGGTTATTTTTCTACAAATGCCTACGTCGCCAGACTTGTTTAGATTGAGAATAGGCCGAAGATGTACCTCCCCCGCGCC
>CAYNUM010000239.1:0-4624 GCA_964400025.1 uncultured Croceivirga sp. | reverse complement strand
AGCGTATTTGACATACTGGTTGAATACATTAACGTAGTATTCTTGATTTTCACAACTGCTTTACTGTTGATGTTCAGCATATTGGGGTATCTATCTGCAAGAAATTCAATTCATTATCGCAACAAGAATAGTTTTGGTGACCTTTCCAAAATAATGGCTTCACCCTTGGCTCCATCGATTACCATTATCGCTCCTGCTTATAATGAGGAACTGACGATTGTGGAGAACGTAAAATCACTGTTGCTTCTTAAATATGTCAATTATGAGGTAATGGTGGTCAATGATGGAAGTAAGGACAATACACTTGCAAAGCTGATAGATATTTTCTCCTTGGAAAAGGTTGATGAAGTAACCCATGCCAATTGGAAGTCCAAACCAGTTCGAGGTATTTACAGATCTACTAAAAAGACCTATGCAAAACTCACTGTGGTCGATAAGGAAAATGGAGGTAAATCAGATGCTTTGAATGCAGGCATTCAATTATCGAAAAGCAAATTCGTTGGTTGTATTGATGTAGACTGCTTACTACGACAAGATGCTCTTTTGCACGTGGTCAAAACGTTCTTTCAACATTCCAAGAAACGGGTAATTGCGGTTGGCGGAGTTATTCGGGTGGCCAACTCCTGTAAAATATCCGATGGTATGCTAGAAGAGATTAATCTGCCTAAAAACTGGTTGGCCAAATTTCAGCTCTTGGAATATACACGATCGTTCATCATTGGAAGAATGGCCTGGGGTAGAGCAGATAGCCTTTTGATTATTTCGGGAGCATTTGGATTTTTTGACCGTGAAATAGCGCTGGCCGTTGGTGGTTATGACACCAGTACGGTAGGGGAGGATATGGAATTGATTTTCCGTATGCGCCGTTATATGCATGATCAAAGGGAATTATATACTGTTGAGTATATTCCTGATTCCCTGTGTTGGACTGAAGTGCCTGAAGACCTAAACATCTTCATCAACCAACGCAACCGGTGGGCAAGAGGAAACATTGAGACCCTTTACCGACATAGGGATATGTTTTTCAACCCAAAATATGGCAGGTTGGGCCTCACCAGTTATCCTTATTGGTTTTTCTACGAATGGCTGGCACCATTGATGGAAATTTTTGGAGCCATAACCATTTTTGCATTCCTGTTTTTAGGAATCCTCAATTGGAAGTTTGCTATTGCGATTACGGTAATGATCTACGTCTTTTCGATTATGTATTCGCTTTATGCCATCCTTTGGGATGTCTACACTTACAATGAATACAATAGAACCAAAGACATTTTCACCTTGATGTTCTGTGCATTGATTGAACCTATTGTTTACCACCCTTTGACTGTAATCGCAGCCTTTAAGGGCAATTGGGCCAAAATCAGGAAAGAACAGAAAGGCTGGGGCCAACAGAAACGAAAGGGATTTGTACAAACAGCCACCTAAAAGTATGACATGAACACCAGCAAACTAGACCGTTACGACCTAAAACACTACTCAAGACTATTCATTTCGTTTTTCTTGAGTTTGACCTTGCTGTCTATATACCAGTACACGACGCTGTATTTCAAAGGTATGGTCGAAATCATTTTTGGGAGTAGTTTCTTTATTGCTGTGCTCCACCATTTGGGCTTTGCAAGTATAACCGCTCTTGGTTTGTTACTACCCTTCAATTTTTTTGAAAACCTACGACCGAAATATGGATTTAGGCTAGTATTTGGCATTTTGATTCTCTTGTTGATATTGGAATCGGCCTTGATTTCCTATTATTTGACCGCCTTAGTCCCTTTAGGTTCGGATCTTCTTGGGTATAGTTTCGCCGATATGAAAGAGACGATTAACAACTCCGGCGGTATTTCTTTTTTGCCCATCTTGGGGCTGCTGGCTGTACTGGTAATTTTTTGGGGGCTATTTAAGCTGTCATCTCGTTATTACAATAGGATTGTAAAAATGTATCCCTTTACCATCATTCTCTTTAGTTTGTTCGTAGCTGCGGTATTTGTAAGAGGTAAGCCTATCAATTTTAACAAGACGCAATACCTAGCGGTCAATCTGTATAATAGTTCGACCGAGGATATATCCTATAAGTCTGACGAAGAATTTCCGCTAATCAAATCACAATCGTCTAAAAATGTACTTGGGCCATTCTTTGAATTAAAGGAAGAAAAGCCAAACATTGTCTTCATTGTTGTTGAGGGCTTGGGCAGGGATTTTGTAGGCGAAGGGGCAGAGTTTGGAGGTTTTACCCCTTTCTTGGATTCACTGAGCACCAAGTCACTGTATTGGGAGAATTTTCTAAGTTCATCAGGACGGACTTTCGGAGTATTACCGACGATAATGGGGTCTTTACCCTTCGGTAAAAGTGGTTTTATGGAGCTGGAGACCTTCCCGAACAAGTTGACCCTTTTCAGTGTTTTAAAGAACAATGGCTACCATTCTTCATTTTATCAGGGCTCCAGTATTTCTTTTGATAATGTCGATAAGTTTCTATTGAGTGAAGGTTTGGACTTCATTCTTGACAAATCAAGTTTCGGAAATCAATATGAATTGCAGGCAGGAGATGCCAGTGGATTTTCTTGGGGATATCCTGATATGGAACTCTTCAAAAAAAGTATGAGTGTCGACCGAAGCAAGAACCAACCAAGGTTTGAAGTATACATGACGATAAGTAACCATGAGCCTTTTATTCCACCCAATAAAGACTATTACGAAGCACAGGTCAATAAAATACTACCTGGTCTAAATCACGACAATACGACGGTCAGGGTAATGAAGAAGAACAAAAATGTGTTTGCCACCTTGCTCTATACGGATGATGCGATTAAGTATGCCATAGAATCCTATGCCGATCAACCTAATTATGAGAATACCATTTTTGTAATCACCGGTGACCACAGGTTAATACCTATTCCAAAGCGAAATAACCTAAGTCGTTTTCATGTGCCATTAATAGTTTATAGTCCGCTCTTGAAGAACGCGCGAAAGATGAGTTCAATATCCTCACATTTTGATTTGGCGCCCACACTACTGAGTTTATTGGATAATAGCTATGAAATGAAGATGCCCAAAAAAGTGGCTTGGCTTGGAAGTGACATCGATACGACCATTGCCTTTCAATCAATAAAGGATATACCACTAATGCGTAACAAGAATGAGTTGAAGGAGTTTATTAGTGGTGACAAATTGTTTTCTGCTGGATCGAGTTTTACCATAGACGAGAATATGGATTTAAACACTGCATTTTCTGATAATGGTGCTGAGAACAAACTTGATGCCTTCAAGGCAATGAACGCTTACGTAACGGCGAACAACAAGATTATACCAGATAGCTTGGCCATCTTCAGTATTAAGAAAGAACGGTTTAGCGAAAGTGAAATGGTATGGCTAAACAGTCTGCATAACGGCTATAATTCAGACAAATACTTCTTGATAGCTAGAAAACTGGCCTTTAAGGATGAATATGACAAGGCATTATTGGTATGCCGCTATATCATATCTGAACGGCCATGGCATTTGGACACGAAGCTTTTGATGGGCCGTATTAATGCTTGGCGCGGTAATCGAGACTTGGCCATCGAAATTTTTAAGGAATGTATCAATATCAATCCGGAATATGTCGACAGTTATTCCGCCCTTTTCGATGTGTATTTCTGGGATAGTAGACATGATGACGCATTACAATTGATTGAGACTGCAAA
The DNA here is from genome assembly GCA_964400025.1 of uncultured Croceivirga sp. GTDB lineage: Bacteria > Bacteroidota > Bacteroidia > Flavobacteriales > Flavobacteriaceae > Croceivirga. The sequence continues at coordinate 947 of CAYNUM010000239.1, read as the reverse complement.
ACAGAACAATACCGATTTGAACATTTTGACTGAAAAAATTAGTAGAGCAAAAAGGGAAGCCAAAAAAGCAGGCAAATACCTGACCAAAATACAAAGTGAAAAAACAGAGGATATGGCCTCTTTGGAAAATGAATAGGCTACGATTTTACCATAGTATTCTAATTTTTTGCCTTTGCGGCTTTGCGATGGCCCAAGAGGTTACAACCTTATTTGAAGAAGCGCATAGCTTAGCCTATGAAGGGAAGCATGCTACTGCTAGGCAAAAGGTAGAAGCTTTGCTTAATAATGAAACAGATAATCGAGAAGCACGTAAGCTTTTGGCGAGAACCTTAAGTTGGCAAGGGGAATATCCAAAAGCAAGAAACGAGTTCAATAAAATTCTCTCTGTGGAGCGGAACGACGAATCCTTATGGATTTCCGCCATTAAAAATGAGCTTTATGCCAATGAAAGTAGAATCGCATTGGGTCTTGTATTTAAGGCCAAACGGTATATTGGTGAGACCAAAGAGATAAAGCGCCTTTTGGATATGGCCTATGAGCGGGTTGAAAACCATGAATATACGGTTCTCTCTGAAGAAACACCAAAGACTGCATCAAAGAAAAACAGCATTGCTGCCCAACAAGAAAAAGAGGTTGCTAAACCTTTAAATAGAATTTCAGTGGATAATATGGCCACTGTTTTCGATCAGCGCTTTGACCCCATGTTCTTTTCTAGTATTTCCTATAAAAGGCAGACAAAGATTGGCAGCATAATTCCCAGAATTAATCTAAGCAATCAAAGGGGCATCACCGGCATTCAGTATGATTTCGACATGTATCCAAAGTTTCTTAAGCGGTTTTATGCGTACTTGAATTATGGGTATTCCAACTCAAGCATTTATCCAAGACATAAGGTAGGGGGAGATATTTATGTCAATTTGCCCAAAGCTATTGAGTTCTCTTTTGGG
>CAYNUM010000238.1:0-4640 GCA_964400025.1 uncultured Croceivirga sp. | reverse complement strand
GGTCTTTTCCGCTAAAATCGCCACCACCATGGGCACCTTTACCACCATAGGTGTCCACAATGATTTTACGTCCGGTCAAACCAGTATCACCATGAGGTCCTCCAATTACAAATTTTCCCGTCGGATTAATATGATAGGTAATTTTCTCATTGAACAATGCCTGTACATGTTCAGGAAATTGCGACTTCACCCTTGGGATCAAAATTTCGATGACATCTTTTTTGATTTTAGCCAACATAGATTCATCGTTGTCAAACTCATCATGCTGGGTAGAAACCACAATAGTATCAATACGCTGCGGAAGGTTGTCATCAGAATACTCAACGGTTACCTGGGCTTTGGCATCAGGTCTCAAATAAGCGATTTCGTTTCCTTCCCTGCGCAGCTCTGCCAAAACTTGTAAAATCTTATGTGAGATGTCTAACGCCAAGGGCATAAAATTTTCAGTTTCTTTGGATGCATAACCGAACATCATACCCTGATCACCGGCACCTTGTTCTTCCTTCGAAGCTCTGTCAACACCTTGATTGATATCTTGTGATTGTTCGTGAATAAGGGATATCACCCCACACGAATCTCCACTGAACTGATACTCCCCCTTGGTATATCCTATTCTATTAATAGTATTTCGCGCAATGGTCTGAACGTCTAAATAGGTGCCGCTTTTTACCTCACCGGCCAATACTACTTGACCCGTTGTCACCAAGGTCTCACATGCGACTTTACTGTCGGGGTCAAAGGCCAGGAAATTATCCAATAAAGCATCACTGATTTGGTCCGCAATTTTATCTGGGTGTCCTTCACTTACGGATTCGGAAGTAAACAAATATGGCATTCAAAATATATTGTTAGGAAAGATTTGACGAGAGCCGATAAAGAAGTTTACACCACTTTTTAGCATTTTTTTCTGAGGTTGCAATCAGTCAAATCTATCCTCGATTATGAGGGGCAAATGTACGGTTTTGAATGTTAAATAAAAATCAATAAATGATATGACAAAGCCCTGTTCATATTTTTCACTGAACTGGATTTACTTCGTATATTGCAAGCTCCGACTTTAGTGAAATAGCCATCAAAAACACCACCCCATGCACATTGCAGTAGCAGGAAATATTGGAGCAGGAAAAACCACCTTAACTTCATTATTATCAAAACATTACAAATGGGAAGCTCACTTTGAGGATGTTGTAGACAACCCTTATTTGGATGACTTTTATACCCAAATGGAGCGTTGGAGCTTTAACTTACAGATTTACTTTTTGAACAGTCGTTATCGACAGATTTTAAAGATTCGAGAAAGTGGTAAAAATGTAATTCAGGATCGTACTATTTATGAGGATGCGCACATTTTTGCGCCCAACCTTCATGCCATGGGCCTAATGACGAATCGGGACTTCAATAACTACAAAAGCCTGTTCGAATTAATGGAGAGTTTGGTTCAACCACCAGACCTCATGATTTACTTACGGAGTTCCATTCCGAACTTGGTACAACAGATTCACAATCGTGGCCGCGATTATGAAAGCAGTATTTCCATAGACTACTTGAGCAGATTGAACGAACGTTATGAGGCTTGGATAAATACTTACGATAAAGGAAAATTGTTAGTGTTTGACGTCGATGACATAAATTTCGTTGACAACCCTGAAGATTTGGGCCAGGTCATCAATCGAATTGATGCAGAGATTAACGGGCTTTTTTAAGCGTAAAGCGAAAAAACAACAAACCGTACTTCTCTAGCATTTGGTATCTGGCCAAACTGAACGTTCCCTCACTTAAAACCCAGGTTCCCTAATTCTAGATTTCACTTCTTTTCACTCGAAACTACTTTCAAGGATATTAACTAAAAATTGATATTATGGAAGTAAAGAAGAATGAAAAGCTGCAATTGGAAAAAAACTCCGGATTATTCTTTGTATTGGGCCTTTGTTTGGTTTTGGCCTTGACATACATTGCCTTGGAATGGAAAAGCTTTGAAAAGGAAATAGCATACGAGAAAATCCTTGATGACCCTGATTTTCTTTTAGACGAAGAAGTGCCATTTTTAAAATCTCCAGAACCACCAAAGCCGAAATTTATTCCTGTAATAAAAGAACCCATACCTGATGACTCTGAAGAGGAGGAGGATATCCCCGATTTTATCGAACCTAACGTTGATACGCATATTCCAGATGTTCCCGAAATCGACTATTTAGAAGAAAATGTCCCAGAAGAAATAATTTTCACAGCGGTTGAAGACAAACCTATATTTCCCGGTTGTGAAGGTGCTGTGGATAAATACAGTTGTTTTCAGGAAATGATGCAAAAACACATTCGGAAGAACTTTAAATATCCTGAAATAGCCATTGAATTAGGACAGCAAGGAAAAGTATATGCACAGTTTACCATTCAAAAAGATGGCACAATCGATGACATAAGGTTACAGGGACCGTATGAAATTTTGGAAACCGAAGCCGCCAGAATCATTTCTAGACTGCCCAAAATGACACCTGGAAAACAAAGGGGAACCCCGGTCAAAGTTCCATTTTCAATACCAATACATTTTATCTTACAATAAGTTCTAACCATTTCTCATAGTGATAAGCTTTAAAAAAAGCCATCTGTTTGACAGATGGCTTTTCATTAACTATGGATATTTTGCTATAGCTTTATTCGATAGAAATCGATTTGTTGTAAGCTTCAACCTGCGCCTTTACCTCTTCTTTGGTAGCACCAGAAAATTCTTTGACCTCTTTGGTCATTTCTCCATCTACTTCAGAAGTGGAGGTAACCACGGCTTTGAAAGCACCATCTTCGGTGTTGCTCATTTCAACACGAATTTGCTTCTCAACTTGCTTGGTCTCCTTCATACCTTCAGTAGTTATGGAAATTTTGGTGCCATCCGCTTTCAACATGCTCACTTCGTCAGTTGAAGATAGACTTACCAAACTAGGTGCGATCACCAATGCAACTACACTCATCAACTTCAATAAGATGTTCAAAGATGGACCTGAAGTATCTTTAAATGGATCTCCAACAGTATCACCAACAACCGCAGCTTTATGGGCATCAGAACCTTTGCGACCTTCACTTTCGATGGTCTTTTTGGCGTTGTCCCAAGCACCACCGGCATTCGACTGGAAAATTGCCATCAAAACACCAGCTGTTGTTACCCCTGCAAGTAGGCCACCCAACATTTCGGCACCACCAATAAAACCAACAGCAACTGGTACTGCTATGGCCAAAAGTCCAGGTAATACCATTTCTTTAATAGAAGCCTGTGTTGAAATAGCAACACATTTATCATATTCAGCAAGACCGTCAGCCGCGTCGAATGTTTTACGTTGTGCATCAGTTGCTTTTGACATATCTGAATCTACGGCACGCATTACTTCCAATGCTGCTTTCAATTGAGGGATATCCCTAAACTGTCTTCTTACCTCTTCAATCATCGCCATAGCCGCGCGACCTACTGCATTCATGGATAAAGCAGAAAATACAAACGGCAACATACCCCCTATTAGAAGACCGGCCATCACGGTTGGTTTGGAAACATCAATACTTTGAACATTTGCGGTTTGCATAAATGCCGCGAACAAAGCCAATGCCGTCAAGGCCGCAGAGGCAATTGCGAAGCCCTTGCCGATTGCGGCAGTTGTATTACCCACTGCATCCAACTTATCGGTGCGCTCACGAACTTCACTTGGTAGTTCAGCCATTTCTGCGATACCACCCGCGTTATCAGAAATCGGTCCATAAGCATCAACAGCTAACTGAATACCTGTATTTGCCAACATTCCAACCGCAGCAATCGCAATACCATACAATCCGGCAAAATGGTGTGAAACCAAAATTGCAGCTGCAATTAAGATTATAGGGAACATGGTAGACATCATTCCAACACCTAAACCAGCGATAATGTTTGTGGCAGATCCTGTTTCAGACTGACGTACGATGGAGTTTACAGGCTTAGTTCCCGTACCGGTATAATATTCAGTTACCTTACCTACGGCCAAACCAGCAATCAAACCGGCCAATACCGCGATAAAGACACCCATAGAGCCGTACTCAACACCATTAAAGGTCCAGCTTGCAGGCAACATGATATCTATAATAAAGTAACAGGCCACAAGCATTAAACCTGCAGAACCGAACTCTCCAACATTTAGGGCTGTCTGTGGGTTTCCACCATCTTTTACGCGAACAAAGAAAGTACCGATTATAGACATGACGATACCTACGGCTGCTAAAACCAATGGTAGATATACCGCACCCAAACCATCGAATGCCCCGGCAAATTCAGGAATTTGAACAAAAGCAGCACCCAAGACCATCGTACCGATAATAGAACCAACATACGATTCAAAGAGGTCAGCTCCCATACCGGCAACGTCTCCAACATTATCCCCAACGTTATCAGCAATCGTTGCTGGATTCAAAGGATGATCTTCTGGAATACCCGCCTCAACTTTTCCTACCAAGTCAGCACCGACATCAGCAGCTTTCGTATAAATACCTCCACCAACACGAGCGAACAATGCAATTGAGGAAGCACCAAGCGAAAAACCGGGAAATACATTCAATACTTCTCCAAGCTCAAAGCCAATGCCACTATATGCCATGAGCAAACCGCAAAGGCCCAATACACCAACACCAACAAC
>CAYNUM010000237.1:0-4653 GCA_964400025.1 uncultured Croceivirga sp. | reverse complement strand
CACCAGGTTGATAAAAATTTGTGATAGCTTCAATGGGTCTCCCAACAGGTTGAGCGGAATATTGTTGTCGTAATCCAGAACGACCTTCGTGTTGTTTTCTTTCGCGTTTTGTTGCAAGGAGTCTACAACGTCGGCCAAAACCTTTTTAAGCTTGAATTCAATGTTCAGAGGTTCCAGTTTGTCAGCATCAATTTTATTGATTTGTAGAATATCATTGATGAAATTCAACAAATAATCGCCTGAAAATTTTAATGACTTAAGATGTTCTTTCTGATGATCTGCGGGGTTCTCTTCCAATAGTAAATGGGTAAGCCCGGTCACCGCGTACAATGGTGTTCTCAATTCATGGGTGACGGTTGAAAGAAAATTACTCTTCGCCTCCATAGCGGAAACTGCTGCATCTCTGGCCTGCTCAAGCTCCGAATTTTTGGTTTGCAGTAAATCGTTGGTTTTTAGCTTGATTTGATTGTTTCTGAAAAGAGAGATGGATAGAATGGAAATAATAACCAAAAAGGCCGAAGCCAGAATAGAAATAATATCCGAACGGTTGGCGGAAGCTTTAATTTCTTCAATTTCGGCATCCAGCTCGTTAATCGTTTTATTCTGTTGCTCAAACTTTATTTTATCGGCAGTCTTTGATTCCAACTTCAACTTGTCGATGGTGAAAAGTGAATCTTTTATATGAGCCAAGCCTTTATTGAGTTCCAAAGATCTTTGGTAATTACCAATTTGCTCATATGTCGCAGCCAAAAAATTGCTCGATGTCAGTACTTCTCTAAAAAAACTATTCTTCTTGGCTAGCACCAAAGCTGCTTCACCATGTTTAATACTTTCTTCAAACTTCTTTTGTTTGCTAAACATACTAGCTAAGCCCATATTGGCCATTGTGGCCAAATACGCCCTTTCTTTTTCATCTGAGTTGACCAAAAGCGCATTGAAGTTTACTGAAGCCTCCTCAAATTTTTCAATGTTGAGCAAAATATTACCTTCGGCCAAGAGCATGTTGTTGAGAAGGTTTTTGTCATTGTTCAATTTTTTTGCCTCCTCTAGCTCATTCATGGCTTGAAAGTTATTGCCTGAACGATACAGTAATGTGGCATTGATAAATTGATGTACGGCCTCACCGTAAGGATATTCAATATCTTTTAAAAGTACTCCTGCACGATCCCAATAAAACAAAGTAGTCTCTCTATCGTCGATTTCAAGATACAAAAGGGCAAACTTGTGAAAGGTGTCTAGTAGCGCTTTTAAATCTTCTTTTTTTTCAGCAAGTTTCGAGGCTTTTTCCAGGGCCTCCATTGCAGGAGCTATTTTGTTCTGGTGTCGATAGTTTAGGGATTGTTGAAAGTAATATTCCAATGAGTCTTTAGGGCTACCAGGGATCTGACCCATTACCAAAAATATGGATGACAACATAACCATGGCACAGAAGGATGCCTTGATATTTATGTATAGATGTTTCAACATTAAACGTATTGTTTGCTCATGAGCAGCTTAATCACGTCAATCAATCTTGAACAATAACCAGTTTCGTTATCATACCAACCGATAACTTTTACCATTTTTCCAATGACAGAAGTCATCTGGGAATCAAACGTACAAGAATAGTAACTATTGTTTATATCTACTGAAACTATGGGTTCTTCGCAGTAGAAAAGTACGTTTTTCAAATGGTTCTCTGAAATTTGCTTGAATGCGGTGTTGATTTCTTCAATGGAAGTCTCTTTTTGCACATTAAAAGTAATATCGGTAAGTGAGCCATTTGGCACTGGAACCCTAATGCCGCAACCCCCTATGGTATGGGCCAAATGTGGGAAAATCTTCGTCAATGCTTTTGCCGCTCCAGTAGTAGTAGGAATTATTGATTGACTGGCCGCTCTAGCCCTTCTTAAATCGCGATGAGGTTGATCATGGAGACTTTGATCGGAAGTATACGAGTGCACCGTCGTGATATAAGCTTGGTCGATACCACAAAGCTCATCAATAACTTTTATCATTGGTGCGGCATTATTTGTTGTGCAAGAGGCGTTGGAAATGATATCATCTTCTTTGGACAATAACTGTTCGTTGACCCCAAATACCACCATTTTAATGGCATCGTCAACGGGTGGAACGGATAAAAGTACCTTCTTCGCTCCATTTGTAAGGTGTCCTTGTAAATCGTTTTTCGATTTGAACTTTCCTGAAGCTTCAATTACAATGTCAACATTTTGATTTGACCAAAGTATTTCATTCGGGTGTTTATGATTGGTTACCGAAATCGATTTGTCTTTGTAAATGATATTCCCTTCCTCACTTCTAATATCAGTGTTGAAAACACCATGAATGCTGTCGTACTTCAATAAGTGCGCTAAAGTATGGGCATCGGCTAAATCATTGATAGCTACCACTTGTATTTCAGGATGTTGGGCCGCTAAACGAAAGAATGTACGGCCGATTCTACCAAATCCGTTGATACCTACTTTGACCTTGTTCATAAACGGTCTCTAAAGTTCAAACCTTTTTAATTGATGTGTTTATGGGCTTTGTAGGAGGAACGAACCAGTGCGCCGCTTTCGACATGGCGGAATCCCATTTTCAATCCCAATTCCTCATATTTCTTGAACTGTTCGGGAAGAATAAATTCCTTGACAGGAAGGTGTTTCTTAGACGGCTGTAAATACTGGCCAATGGTCACCACATCGACATCAGCTTTTCTTAAATCTTCCATGGTTTCGAGGACTTCCTCTTCTAATTCCCCTAAACCAAGCATAATTCCTGATTTAGTCCTATTGGCACCATTTTCCTTTAGATATTTAAGTACCCCAAGACTACGGTCGTACTTTGCTTGAATGCGTACTTCGCGGGTCAAGCGACGAACGGTTTCCATATTATGAGAGATGACTTCCGGGGCAACATCGAGAATTCTATCCAAATGGGTTTCAATTCCTTGAAAATCTGGAATAAGGGTCTCCAGAGTGGTATTCGGATTCATTCTTCTAACGGCCTTTACAGTTTCTGACCAAATAATAGAACCCATATCTTTTAAATCGTCCCTATCGACCGAAGTCAAAACGGCATGTTTGATTTGCATGATTTTAATCGAACGGGCCACTTTTTCGGGTTCTTCCCAATCAACACTTTCTGGTCTACCCGTTTTTACACCGCAAAAACCGCATGAACGCGTACAAATATTACCCAAAATCATAAATGTAGCAGTACCTTCACCCCAGCATTCCCCCATATTAGGGCAACTACCTGAAGTACAAATGGTGTGAAGATCATACTTGTCAACGAGTCCCCGTAGTTGTGTGTATTTTTTACCTGTGGGAAGTTTAACCCTTAACCATTTAGGTTTCCCTTTTTTTGGTGGAATGACATGTTCAGCAACGGACTGGGACATAACAATTTTTTAGAATACAAATATACGAAACCGTGTTTTTAACAATAAACAGTCACCTAGCGGTTGGTAATAATTGCGGCCAACAATTTTTTGGCTCGAAGAAGTTTTACTTTGACGTTGTTTATAGGTTCGTTCAGGGCACTGGCAATCTCAGCATAGCTCATTTCATTGAAATATCGAAGATTGATAATCTCTTGATAATGAGGTTTTAGCTTTTTGATGTCTGCCAATAAAGAAGCCAAATTCTGTTCGGTAATTAAAGCATCTTCGACAGTGGGGCTTTCATCAAGCACAGAATTGATGTCATCAGATTTTCCACGTTCTTTTTCATCGAGTATACTACGTTTCCGTTTTCTAATGAGATCAATGTGCAGGTTTTTGGAAATGGTGATTAGCCAAGTGCCAAATTCATAGGATTCATTGTACGTCCCAATTTTGTCGAACGCCTTGGCGAAGGTCTGAATGGAAATATCTTCGGCGTCATTTTCGTTTTTAGTACGCATTAACTGAAAACCGTATACATCGTTCCAAAAACGGTCGAGCAATTGACTGAATGCAATCTGGTTGCCTTCTTTTGCTTTGGCAATAGTATCTTTTAAGTCTGCCGATTTGTTCAAATAGGGGAATCTAAAGTATTGGATTAAGCTTGAATAACAGTATCTTTTTTACATTCCTGCTCGTCGGGAAGTTTGCCACAAAAACCACAGGCTTCGCCTTCTTTGTTCAAAAAAGGATTTTGACTGGCACAAGTACCTGCAAACTTACCGTCTTTCTTTGACCATATTTTTATGGCAATACCCGCAAAGGCAAGGGCCAAAAGACCAACAGTTAATAAAGCTAGTTTCATCATATCACTTTTGTGCAAAGGTATGAAACCACCCCTGAAAAAAGTAGTAATTAAGACTTCTTTAGGCCATTAGTAGTTGATGTTCGCCACGATGTTTTTGACTGTTGGCGTTTCATTACCACCTTTGGGTTCAATGGTGATGTACCCAATGGCATTGTCAGCGTAAGGCAGGGCTAAAAGATTTTCTTCTTTGTCGAAATTCTTGATAACACCAAGGTTGACCAATTCGCCATTTACCTCTGCCCACATCTGAAAACATTGGTCTTCGGGTAGCTGTGGTAAATGATTCACGTTAATGTAAGAAAGCTTTTTTACCGGGTTAATGTAAGCCACGGCTTTCAACTCTTTTGCCTTTCTGTTACCATTAACCGAATACTTTTTGGTATTTGGACCAAGGTGTTTTTCGATAATAATTATTTCCGAA
>CAYNUM010000236.1:0-4656 GCA_964400025.1 uncultured Croceivirga sp. | reverse complement strand
CTAACAAAAAGAAAGCAAAGACCTTATTTTGCGTCTTTTTGGGTTGAGGGGATTCCTATTCTTCAATTTGGGATAACCATTCTATTACTAAGACTTATGCTATCTTAGTTTTTCAAGCTCCTTTTTCATGGCCATTTTGTCATTTTCATCCAATGTATTCAAGTCAGCTTGCTCACACAGGGATGTGAGTTTTCTATTTTTTGTAGAGAACTCGACACAATCTTTTGAAAAGAGTAAATAGACGTTTAGTTGAAGTAACTCCCACCAAGTGGCTTCTCCATATTGACTTTTGGTGCAAATTCTCTTTGCTTTTTCTAGAGATATTTTCATAAGTCTAAAACCATGTTTGATTCATGCATCCCATCAGAGCGGTTCGTGCTCTATGGACCATCACCCAAAGATTGGACGGATTGATTCCCAATTCATTACAAATATCTTCGGTACTCATACCTTGAATGGTCTTCATACTAAATACCATTGCTTGTTTTTTTGGCAATTTCGAAATGCATTCCTGAATTGCCAGACCAAGCTCTTCATTCTCGATGGTATCATCACCACCTTTGCCATAAGGGTCTGCCACTCGTTCTTCCAACCAATCACCTTCGCCTTCGTCGGTGGAAAAATTTATCCTTACTTCTGCCTTGCCTTTTTTTGAATTTATTTTTCGATAATGGTCAATCACCTTGCGTTTCAAAATCGCAATCAACCAGGTTCGTTCGGCGGCATCACCTTTATAGTTTTTTGATGATTTAAGACCCGCAATGAACGTTTCTTGTACCAAGTCTTTTGCCAATTCTGAATCGCTTACCCGTGATATGGCATAGTTAAAAAGATAATCGGCATAATTATCGACCCATTTTTCGGGTTGTAGTTCGTTTGTAGGCATTTGGTTTCTTAGTGGTGTCAAAATTAAGGTTTTTGTAATTCATTAGATATCAATTACAAATGACCTTTTGAAATATCACAAAATAATCACAGTATCAGGTTTTAAGAATTATTTGACTTTTTCCTACCCCTAAAAAAAAGAAACAGATTGAAAAACAACATAATGCCCAAATAAATGGAGAATCCACCAATCTTTCGACTGAGTATTTCTACAAGATTTTGCGTCTTCAGGTTGTTTCCATAAAAATTGATTTCGAGTATTACCAATGCGTAGCCAAGATTTAAGAGGTAAAACCCGACTTTGAAAAGATTGTTTGTTGAAATAGCTAACTCTTCCCTTCCCTTAAAAATATCCAACATAAAGACTTTCCCATTTTTGAAAAGGGATTGCGAAACAAAGAAGGTCAGACCAATGACTATGGGCAAATAGATGAAATAACCGATAAGAATTCTTGAATTTTCCATACTGAATTTGATTAAAAATTAACGTTTAAAAAATAAGGTTATACCGATGATGTTTAGGTAATGTAATACTGCCAGGATTAGGAGAATAGCCCCTATATGAATGCAAATGGACTCTAGGGTTTCTTGATTGGATCCCAATTGTTTCCACTTCGATACGATATAAATTGTAAATCCGATATTGACCAAATAATACCCAATTAAGAGCAAATGGCTTATTGAATTTCCAATACTTTTCTGGTCTTTGGCGAAATGCATGATGAACGGTTTTCCGTTAAGGTGACAGCTTCTTCCAACGAAAATGATAACCGGTAGTATAATCAGCCCGTAAACCAAGTATGCAATCAAGTTTAAATTCATAATTGTTGAGGATTTTCTAGAGATATTAGAAATTAATGGTTGATAAAAGTTGTCTAACATTTAAAAAACTCAGATATACAAATACCGAAGCAAAAAGGAAGAATAAGAAATTCATTAGGTAACTTCCTACTTTGAAAAGCACCTTCTGAGGAATTTGATACATGGGATAATAAGCCAATTGGGTAACGACCTTGCCAGTCCAGTATGCTGCAATCAATGTAGTAAGGGCTAATGCTAGATGACTGCCATTTTGTAACCGAATCGGAATTAGAATGGCAATCAGCCCAAAACTAAAATTCAATCCTTGAATATATCTTCCATAGGTTCTGGCGATTTCTTGGTTCAATGGTTTCAGCTTTTTGACATCATTGTACCAATCAAATACTTGGTGTCTTATGTAAGGATATATAAATGCTGTAAAGATTTGCCCGACACCCGCAGCTATTATTAATGAGTTAATAAAATTGTCCATATTCTAAATTTTTGAAGTTTCAGAAAATATTGAAAAATATGTTTAAAATTTTTTAGTTGAATAGTTTTAATAATTTCTTGTTCAACCAGCTCTGCTTTTGATTGGCCAATTGATTAAGAAAAGAGTCTGCCGTGCTCGCTAGTTCATATAATGCTTTTGTCTGTTTTATGAACTCTTTTTGTTCCGTAGAACCGTCAACTTTTATGGCACTTACTTCCGCTAAGGTCTTGATGACAGGCTTCAATTCTCTACGGCTTCTTTCTTTCGCTATTATTCGCGCCAGTTCTTCCACATTCTTTTCAGTGGTGTAATATTCTTTGCGCTCCCCAGATTTTAGAACCTTGGTGACAATGCCCCAATCCATAAGTTGGCGTACGTTCATGCTGGTGTTGCCCCGAGAAATTTTTAATTCATCCATTATTTGCTCAGTAGTTAGAGGTTCAGGCGAAACAAAAAGCAATGCCTGAATTTGGGCCATGGCTTTATTGATGCCCCATAGAGTTCCCAGGCTTCCCCAGGTACTGATGAATTTCTCTTTGGATGTTTCGAATTCCATAGGGCAAATATAAACTTAATTTCTAAACTTTCAAAAATATTTGAAAGTTTAGAAATTAATTCAATAACCCAGCCCTTTCTAGAAGAGCCTCAATTTTGGGTTCTTGCCCTCGAAATCGTTTGTACAATTCCATGGGGTTTTCAGTACCTCCCTTTGAGAGCACATGGTCTTTGAACTTTTTGGCAATTTCTGAATTGAAGATTCCATGTTCCTTGAAATAGGCAAAGGCATCTGCATCTAAAACTTCTGCCCATTTGTAGCTGTAGTAGCCTGAAGAGTATCCCCCTTGAAATATATGGGCAAATGCCGTACTCATGCAAGTTTCAGGTGTATCAGGGTAAAATTGTGTGCCTTCGAAAGCCTTTGTTTCAAAACTTTTAACATCTTTTATTTCGGTGGGGTCTTGACCGTGCCAAGCCATATCCAAAAGACCAAAACTCAATTGACGTAAGGTTTGCATTCCTTCTTGAAAAGTGGCCGAGTCTTTAATTTTTTGAACGAGCTCCATGGGAATTAAGGCTCCCGTTTCGTAATGATATGCAAAAAGCTCCAAAGCCTCTTTTTCATAACACCAGTTCTCCATGACCTGGCTTGGTAATTCAACAAAGTCCCAATACACCGATGTGCCCGAAAGGCTTGGGTACGTTGTGTTGGCCAGCATTCCATGTAGGCCGTGACCAAATTCATGAAATAGCGTGGTAACTTCTCCAAAGGTCAATAATGAAGGTTTAGAGTCTGTGGAGGGAGTGAAATTACACACATTGGAAACGTGTGGGCGAAAGTCTTTGCCTTCTTTTCGAAATTGTGACTTGAACGAGGTCATCCAAGCGCCACCTCGTTTACCGGGCCTGGGATGGAAATCCGCATAGAAAAGTGAGATGAAATTCTTGTCTAAGTCATAAACTTCATACGTTTTTACCTCTTCGTGGTAGATATCAACGTTGTTGACCGCTTTAAAGGTCAATCCAAATAGCTTTTCGGCTACTTTAAAAACGCCATCAATGACATTTTCCAATTTAAAATATGGCTTGAGTTGTTCATCATCCAAATCAAACAGTTTCTGCTTTAATTTTTCAGAATAGTAAGCGCCGTCCCATTTTTGAAGGGTGTCTATTCCATCAAGTTCTTTTGCGAATTCTGAGAGTTGGGAAAACTCCTTCACAGCAGCGGGTTTAGCCTTGTCAAGCAACTCATTTAAAAAGTTAAGTACCTTTTTTGGGGTTTCGGCCATACGTTCTTCAAGAACGAAATGGGCATGCGTATCATAACCCAAAAGGTTCGCTCGTTCATGACGAAGATTTGCAATTTTTAATACATTCTCTTGATTGTCAAGTTCATCTTGGTGAAACCCTTTGCTGCCAAAGGCCAAAGCCAGTTCTTTACGGAGTTGTCTACTTTTCGCATACTTCATAAAGGGTATGTAGCTCGGGTATTGCAATGTAATCACCCAGCCCTCTTTGTCTTTGGATTGCGCTAATTTCGCTGCTGCCTCTTTTGCGCTTTCAGGTAGGCCCTCAACATCTGATTCGCTGGTCAAATGCATTTCATATTTGTTGGTTTCTGCCAACACGTTCTCTCCAAACTTAAGTTTCAGTTGGGCCAGTGCCGCATCGATTTCACGTAGGCGTTTCTTTTTTTCTGTAGTTAGATTCGCTCCGTTTCGGCTAAAACTTTTATACCGTTTATCAAGAAGTGTTTTTTGTTCGGTATCTAAATTGAGACCTTGCCGTTGTTCATAGACCGCTTTTACCCGTTGAAAAAGTGCTTCATTCAGGGTAATGTCATTTTGAAATTCAGAGAGGTTTGGTGAGACTTCTTGTGCTATTTTTTGAATTTCTGGGTTGGTCTCAGCTGAATTTAGATTGAAAAATACCGCAGAAACCCTATCCAGTTGATAACCTGAATAATCCAAGGCCTCAAT
>CAYNUM010000235.1:0-4657 GCA_964400025.1 uncultured Croceivirga sp. | reverse complement strand
CATGACGCATAAACATGAGGGTGCTCACTTAATCTCCAGGAATGGCTCTAAGATTCCTCTAACAGCGCAGGGCTGGAATTCTTTTACAGCAGATTAAGCCACACGCTTACGTTCTGGGCGACCAACTGCACGTCTTCTATTACGGCGTTGATACATATCTTGTAAGGTGCTATTGATTTCTTTCATTTTAGGAGTGAGCGGAGATAGCTTACCCCTTTCATCAGTAGTTACTTGCTTACCACAGTGCACACATCGATATTCTTTGATATGCCCGGTAACTTGTTTCGATACCACATAATGGTGACCAAAAACGTTGCAGAAAAGACCGGTGATTTTATTGCCATTGGGGGTAATGGTATCTTTCATAGGCGTCGGAGCATTTTTGAGCGCATGATTCGATTTGGGGACCGAAGGATGCATTAATGGTTTATAGATAGTTCAGTTACGTTAAAAACAAAAGTTTGGTTCTCTAAAATTGCAACGATTTGTAATTCTCTTTTATTTTGAGGCCTTGCGATTATTTTTGAATTATTCGACAAACAACCGCTAATCGATAAAATGCGCGATAATTTCGACAAACCGTCACTGGCAACAATATACAAAATCAACGTATTTTAACAAATCAATTACAATCAATGAATCAGAAAAAAGAAGTCCTTGTAGTTGCTTTCGCACTTTTCTCCCTTTTTTTCGGCGCTGGTAACCTTATTCTACCACCGTTACTTGGGTTCGAGGGGCAGAGTTCATGGATTTGGGTTACCCTCGGATTCGCCGTCTCTGCAGTGTTCATTCCAATTTTGGGCATCATGGCCCATGCAAAACTTCAGGGCACCCTTTTCGATGTTGCCAAAAAAGTCTCTCCTTGGTTCAGTTTGGTGTATTGTTACCTTATTTATGCCGTATCGATTACCCTGCCCTCTCCAAGAACCGCATCAGTGACCCATGAAATGGCCATTATGCCCAACTTTACGGTTTCGTCTTGGTTGACGAGCAGTATTTATTTTGGTCTCGTATTGCTTTTTGTACTGAACCGTTCGAAAATCCTCAACCTCATCGGAAAATTCTTGACGCCCGGAATATTACTTATTCTCCTAGCGATTTTTATAACGGCCATTTCAGGGTTTGAATTCAACTTTGGTGACACGGCATACACCAGTCCCTTTTCGCATGGAATTCTAGAAGGTTACCAAACTTTTGATGCGATAGGCGCCGTCGTTGTAGGTGGTGTCATCATTATTTCTGTGAATCTCAAATACACCTCTTTGGATTTTGATTCAAAGCGAAGGTTGATAGCCAACGCTGGGATGTATGCCGGATTGGGTCTTTTTTTAGTGTATGGCGGACTCATATTGACAGGCGCACTGATGGCCAATGAATTCGAAACTGGTATTTCACGTACGGCCCTGCTAAATGGCATCAGTATAAAGACATTGGGCAATTCTGCCACCTTGTTTTTAGGTATTCTAGTAAGTCTAGCCTGCTTCACAACAGCAGTCGGAATTGTGACGGGCGCCGCTGATTTTATCAAAGGACGGTTTGGTGATTCGCAACAAGCCTACACCATAGCAGCTGTAATTGGTTGCGCATTTGGTGTCTTAATGGGTCAATTTGATGTAGGTCATATCATTGCAGTTGCTTTGCCCGCGCTAATGTTTATGTACCCCGTGACCATTGTATTGATTTTACTTAACCTCGCGCCAGAGAAATATGCGACAAAGCGGGTTTTTCAATGGACAGTAATGATTACCCTAGTCTTCAGCATCCCTGATTTTTTGGGTAGTATAGGTTTGGGAGAATCTATTGCCTTTTTCAAAAATTGGATTCCTTTGGCGGCGTATCATATGGGTTGGGTGTTGCCGACGGTCGTTATTTTTGGAATTGCCAATATTCGAAAATCATAACTCATATCATTACAAACATGATTTTATAAACTAGAAACTGTATAAACGTTTTTGGTCCAGCAGTTCTAACCCCTCTTTTTCTTGTTGTAATTATAGATGAGATAGGCAATAATAACCAAGACCACAAAAGGCAAATACGATCCTATGACCACTCCAATTTCGTAGGCACTGTTCGGTGCCTCTTCCATCTTTTTTTCAATGTTGGTTTCTTGTACTAAAAATAGTAAAGGGTTCATCATAAAATTTTAAATTCCTCACACTCCTTTAGGTCGTTTCGAAATGACACCATCAACTACGCTTTGGTATTCATCAAGTCTTCAATCTCATCAGCCTCCAACGGAATATTGCGCATCAAGTTGAAAGGTTCACCATTTTCTTGAATGACTACATCATCTTCCAATCGAATACCAAAGCCCTCATTGGGAATATAAATTCCCGGCTCAACAGTGAAAACCATATTTGCTTTCATTGGCGTTTTTAACTCTCCATAATCATGCGTGTCCAATCCGATATGATGGCTTGTGCCATGCATGAAGTACTTTTTATAGGCCGGCCAATCTTTGCTTTCGTTTTGTATCGCTACTTTGTCCAATAGCCCCAGACCCAATAGTTCTGAAGTCATTATTTTGCCCACTTCTTTATGGTACTCTGCCCAGATGGTTCCAGGTACTAACATCTTGGTAGCTTCCTCTTTGACGCGTAGAACGGCATCATAGACTGCGCGTTGTCGTGGGGTAAATTTTCCATTTACCGGTATGGTTCGGGTCATATCACTGGAATAGTTGGCATATTCTGCCGCTACGTCCATCAAGATTAAATCGCCGTCTTGACACTGTTGGTTGTTTTCAATATAATGTAGCACGTTGGCATTATTCCCAGATGCGATTATAGGCGTATAAGCAAACCCCTTGCTTCTATGTCGAACAAATTCGTGAAGGTATTCTGCCTCGAGTTCATACTCCCAGATCCCTGGTTGCGTAAAGTTCAAAATCCTTCGAAAACCTTTTTCAGTGATATCACAGGCTTTTTGCATCAATGCCAGTTCTTCAGCTTCTTTGACCCCACGAATATTTTGTAAAATCGAATTACTTTTTGCCCATTGATGCGCCGGGAAATCCTTTTTACACTTTGCAATGAATCGGTCTTCACGGGTCTGCGTTTCGACAGCTTGACGGTAATGTTCATTGGTATTGAAATAAATGGTGTCGGCCTCGGTCATCAAATCAAAAAACACTTTGTCAAAATCAGATAGCCAATAGACAGTTTCGATACCTGAAACTTCGGTAGCCTGCGCTTTGGTCAGTTTGGCACCTTCCCAGACTGCAATATGTTCATTGGTCTCTCTAACAAATAGAATTTCTCGGTGCTTTTCGTCCATCGCGTCCGGAAAGAGCAATAAAATGGTCTCCTCTTGATCCGCTCCACTCAAATAAAAGATATCGGTATGCTGCACAAAGGGCATTGTGCTGTCAGCACTAATGGGATAGATGTCATTGGAATTAAAAATCGCAATACTCTTACTTTTCATGTGGGCCATGAACTTCCTTCGATTTTTGATAAAAAGTTGGTTTGATATCGGGTCGTATTTCATTATGGATTATTTGCGTTTAAAGGTTTTCGCCATTTTTTGAAAAGTAGCAATATTTTCATCAAAATCTGCTTCAGAACTACCCAGCATGATGTAATATAGTGTCTCGTCAAATAGCATGATTTGATATAGTTTTTCGGGATTTCCCTTTTCTCGGTTTTTACCATTGGCAATGATTTCAAAACCGCTCAGACCATCAATGGTGATAGGTTCTGTGGAAATAATGGTTTCAATATCAACGGGTAATTGTCGCATTCGATTAATGGTGTACTGTTTTTTATCTACCAGAGCGACCTCAGAAAATGCTTTTCCTACCATAAAATTTGCTTGGTCTTCCGAAAGCGAAGGTATTTTACCATCTCTACTGAAGACTAACATGTTCGCCATACTCTTGGCGAATATAAGTCCGGATCCTTCGGCATTTATTTCAAAGTCTATGTTTTCAAAAGGGTCAATCTCTTTATCTGCATCAAAAAATGTTGTGAGCAAAGCGGCCTTCACAGGGTTATCCAACGCGGTTTTTTCGATGGGAAACGTACCATTTATAAGTATCGTTTCATTCTCTTTTCCCAAAGCAAGAATGTGTTTTTTAAAAGTTTGGCCATAGGCCTTTTGTTCGACCGTCAACAAAAAGGCTGCCATTCCGTTCAATATAATTTCCTCAGATGTCAGTAGCACCATGCCTTGCGAGAGTAGTGCTTCTTCAGAAAAGGCCTTGGAAACTTCAGAAAACGGGGCAGGAAGGTCCAATACCATTATACTTGCCCCACTTTCATCTTGTTGAAATCCGGCAAAATTTGCAGCCTCCGTAAAACCGGTAGGTCGCACCATGCTAATTTTAGTACCTTTTATTTGCTCATGGTTGTCACCAATCTCCGTTTTGATTTCGGTTTGCGAAAAAACAAGGAGGGATTGAATTACCGCGACAATTATTAGAATTGCTTTTTTCATTTGGATGCCCATTGAGATTCGTAAATTTAAGAACAGTTTTTACAAACCTCTTATCACTACATGAAATTCAGAACACTCATTTTTTTCGTTACCCTACAACTTATAGGTTATGGGCAAACCGACCTTTCTTCTTTCAATGATCTAAAGTTTCGATTTATTGGACCCGAAGGCAATCGAACCATTGCAATAGCAGGTATTCCTGGTGATCCAATGGTCA
>CAYNUM010000234.1:0-4660 GCA_964400025.1 uncultured Croceivirga sp. | reverse complement strand
GACAATTCAAGCTATGCAGCTATTAAAGATTGGAATAGCATGACAGACGCAAAGTTTTTAGCTGAGTTATTGCTTAATAAAGTTAGGGTAAGAAAAGCTCACCATCCATTTTCGATACAGGGAAGGAACTATAAAAGAGGTAGTTTGATAATAACCAAACGCGATAACGAACACCTAAAAAACTTCGTGGAAACCATTACAAAAATTGCTGCTAAACATAACAAGTTTGTTAACGGTGCAAGTACAGGCTTTGTTGATTCTGGTAAAGACTTTGGCTCTAGTTATGTACAAATGATTGAAAAACCCAAGGTAGCCGTATTAATGGGCGGACCAACTTCGAGTTGGCGTTTTGGCGAAATATGGCACTTTTTTGAGCAACAATTGAACTATCCAGTAACGGTCATAGATACTGACTACTTAGACCGGGTTGATTTGGAAGACTACAATACCCTCATCTTGCCCGGTGGTCGGTATTCCTCCTTTATGAACGAGAATCGTCTTGCCGATTTAAGAGATTGGGTACGGAACGGTGGTAAACTTATCGCAATCGGCAACGCCATTAAGGGAATTGATGGCGATAAAGGTTTCGGAATCAAACTAAAAGCGCTAGAAAAAGAGGATTCTGAAAATGTACCCATGCCCCATGAAAACCGTAGGCGAGAGTATATGAAAAATGCCATCACCGGGGCGATTTTCAAAACTAAGGTCGACAACACCCATCCCCTGGCCTACGGATACAAAAACCACTATTTTACCTTAAAATTGGGTGCAGACGCCTATGACTATTTACCAAACGGAAATGCGGTGTATTTAGAAAATAATACCCAACCCGTCTCAGGATTCGCCGGTAGCGAAGCACAGAAAAAAATCGGAAAATCATTAATCTTCGGAGTAGAAAACCAGGGTGGTGGTCAAGTAATTTATATGGTTGACAATCCACTTTTTAGGGGATTTTGGGAAAACGGAAAACTTTTCTTTGCCAATGCGCTTTTTATGGTCAATTGATACTTGAAGTATTCAAACATAATGCAATCATCAGCGGTGATTATCAAAAGTTAAGGCATTTTTACAGGGAAATACTGTTTCAGGGCATTCGAAAACTGGAGATTACGGGTCCAGGTTTCTTTTTTAGTGACCCCCAGGACCTCCCTTTGCAATTCTATAAAACTCTATTACTTCTAGGCTGTTTTTGTTGTTTTTAACAAAAAAAGCGATCAATTCATAGTAACTTTAACTGAGTGCGAGGCTCTTAAAGCATACAGACTATCATAAAGCCCAGACATATTGAGCATGATGACCCAATAAATTTTTGGGGTAAAAAGTTAAGCCCACATCATTATAATCAAGTTGATATCCATCAGTCATGAAGAATACGAGTTTTAAAGCATTAACCATTCAATTCACGGCAATTTTTGCAGTGACCTTTTTTTTATCGTTTTTGTTTCCAGTCGTTGCGATGGCAATTCAAGACAATCAGGAAATTTTTGTAGAATACAAGGGAGAGATTTTGGATGAAGATTCGGGTAAGGCCCTGGCATTGGCATCCATTG
Organism: uncultured Croceivirga sp.; assembly: GCA_964400025.1. Classification (GTDB taxonomy): domain Bacteria; phylum Bacteroidota; class Bacteroidia; order Flavobacteriales; family Flavobacteriaceae; genus Croceivirga. Next base: position 3,110 of record CAYNUM010000234.1, on the reverse strand, counting down.
CCTTGGAAGACACCAATATCAGCACGGTTTCAAATACTGAGGGTGAATTTCTTTTAAAAGTACCTCAAGCAAAAAGTAATGGCCGTATCATCATTTCTTTTTTAGGATACGAAACAAAATCCCTTCCGCTTTCAGAAGTAAAGAGAAATGGGAGCCAAATCTATTTAAAGGTATCGGTCACAAAACTTTCAGGGGTCAATCTCAATGCCCCAAAAAATGCAGAGGCCCTTGTTCGAGATGTACTAAGGCGAAAAGGCAGCAATTACTTGGAGGATAACACATTAATGACAGCCTTTTATCGTGAAACCATAAAAAAACGTAGAAAGAATGTATCGTTATCAGAGGCGGTGGTCAACATTTACAAAACACCTTACACGACCAATAAACATGATGCCATGCAATTATACAAGGCTCGTAAAAGTACGGACTACAGCAAGTTGGACACCGTGGCGCTCAAGCTTCAGGGCGGGCCTTTTAACACCCTTTATGTCGATATTATTAAATACCCCGATTTTATTTTTGTAGATGGTTCAATTGATGAGTACGAATTCAAATTTGAACGTTCGACCTACATTGATGACCGACTTATCTATGTTATTGGATTCAAGCAATTGCCTACAATAATTCAACCTTTATACACGGGCCAACTATTTATTGATGTAGAGAACAAAACCTTGACGAGTGCCATTTATGAACTCAATATTACCAATCGCGATATGGCCTCAAGACTTTTCGTCAGAAAGAAACCGGCCAAGGTAAATGTTTGGCCTACTGAGGTGGCCTATCGCGTTGATTATCGTGAAAAAGGCGGAAAATGGTATTACAGTTACAGTAATGTATTGATGGAGTTTAAGGTAGATTGGAAAGGAAAACTGTTCAATTCGGTCTATAGTATGACAGCAGAAATGGCAATAACCGACTGGAAGAAGAACAAATCAGGAGAATTGCCCAAAGGCAAGGACAAAATCAAAAGGTCAATCATTTTAAGTGACGAGGCAATAGGATTCAGTGATCCTGATTTTTGGGGAGAATACAACATCATCGAACCGGAAAAGTCAATCGAGTCGGCCATTAAAAAGATACAGCGCCAGTTACGACGTACGAACCGAAACGGTACGGCATCCTCTCGATAAAGCCTTTTTTACCAAAAAAGAAAGCCGCCCGAAAGTTTTTTCAGACGGCTTTTATATTATTGTTCAAACTCAAGAATGGTCTTTCTAATAATGGCGATACATTCATGAAGTTGTTCTTCGGTCATGACCAATGGTGGGGCAAAACGAATGATGTTTCCATGTGTTGGTTTTGCCAAAAGGCCATTTTCCTTTAAGGCCACACAAATGTTCCAAGCGGTAGAACTGTCTTCGGTATCATTAATAACAATGGCATTGAGTAGGCCCTTACCTCGAACCAATCGTACCAAGTCCGTTTCTTCGATTAGCTTTTCCATCTCGGTTCGGAAGATGTGCCCCAGAGCATCTGCGTTTTCAGCCAAAGCTTCCTCTTTGACGACTTCCAAAGCAGCCATGGCCACTGCGCAGGCAAGTGGATTGCCCCCAAATGTAGAACCGTGATTGCCCGGGCGGATTACATCCATAATATCATTGTTGGCCAAAACCGCCGAAACTGGAAAAACTCCACCAGAAATGGCTTTCCCTAAAATCAAAATGTCCGGTTTTACCTCTGGATTGCCTGAACAGTTCTTGTCAGCGCAAGAGCAATTGCCGCATGTGGCCAAAAGGCGGCCGGTGCGCGCAATGCCCGTTTGAACCTCATCAGCAATGAATAGTACATTTTTCGATTTACACAATGCATGGGCCTCTTGAATGTAGTTCTCATCGGGCACGTAAACTCCAGCTTCACCTTGAATGGGTTCGACCAAAAAGGCGGCGACATTTTCATCTTTCAATGCCTCGGTCAAGGCATTAATGTCATTATACCGAATGGAGACGATACCTGGGGTAAATGGCCCAAAATTTTCAGTGGCAATAGGGTCGTTAGATGCCGAGATTATAGCTATGGTACGACCATGAAAATTATTTTGACAAACGACAATCTTGGCTTGATTGGCTGGTATTCCTTTTTTTTCATAGCCCCACTTACGGGCCAATTTCAAGGCCGTTTCAACCGCCTCAGCACCGGTATTCATTGGCAATAACTTGTCGAAACCAAAAAACTCGGTGGCATATTTTTCATACTTTCCCAGCATGTCATTATAAAACGCCCGCGAGGTAAGGGTCAATTTCTCAGCCTGTTCCTTAAGGGCCGAAATAATCTTAGGGTGACAATGCCCTTGGTTCACTGCGGAATAGGCCGAAAGAAAATCGTAGTATTTTTTTCCTTCAACATCCCAAACAAAAACTCCTTCTCCCCTACTCAATACTACGGGAAGTGGGTGATAGTTCTGCGCACCATACTGATTCTCCAATGCAATGGCGTCTTGAGAAGTAAGCGTGTCGATTACTGCCATGATCTTAAAAATTTTAGAATACAACTTTGGTTATTCCTTCTGCACCTTTATCCTTTCAACGGGCGTTGAAAATTCAGCGTAGGAGAGAAATCATCCCTAGGAACCACAAAATTAAAAATATTTTGATAGGATAACCTTAATTTCTAGGAGTTGTCCGTTTTATGCGCCAAAACTGAAATTTGCAACTCAATCCGCTTCATCTCACGAAGAATATCGTTTTTATCCATCTGCATCCAAACATACAACTTTAGCATGGCCATAAAGATCATACTCAGAAAACCGGCCGAACTCCATATAATCATATCTTTTGTGGTTTCGGCATCAAAAAAAGCAATAACGGCATATACAAAGCATACAAAAAACAGTAAATGCACAATATTCATAGTTATGGCCAACCAGCCCATCTTGCTTTTGTAAACATCAGTAATCTTACCGAAAAGGTTTTTTTCTTCAAGTTCCTCATAAAATTTGGCCTCTTCTGCCGATAAGGTTTCTTTTATCAAATCATCCAATTCATTCAATTCTTTATTCCTCATAATTTTTAATTTTTAATTCATTTTTAATTTTTTCCCGTGCCCTAAACAATCGGGTCTTCACCGTGTTGAGCGAGGCGTTGGTTATTGCACTGATTTCATTAAGGCTA
>CAYNUM010000233.1:0-4660 GCA_964400025.1 uncultured Croceivirga sp. | reverse complement strand
TATCTAATTGAGATTCATCAATGATACGGGCATTTGCAACGGTTTCCTCCATTTTGGCAATCTTCATTTCTAAAAGGCCCTGGGCCTCTTTAGCCGCGTCATATTCAGCATTTTCAGATAAGTCTCCCTTATCCCTTGCCTCAGCAATGGCCTGTGATGCCTTAGGTCTTTCGACATCTCTTAATTGATCTAGTTCTTCTTTTAATTTTTTTAATCCCTCCTCAGTATAATACGATACTTTCGACATGATAATTTATTTTAATGCAAAAAAACGCTGGGGAAAATGCAATATTCTCCCAACGAATTCGCTCATTTTAATGGAAAAATCCTCTGCTTTCGCCGTGACCTGCACAGCTTTTAGCGAGGATTTAACGCAAAGATACGTAAAATTTAGTGATTTTTATCCAAAATTAGCATTTGTGAAAAAGCTTTTCTGCCTGATTTTCATGGTGTTACTGTTCGCTTGCGAAAGTGACAGCCCCAATAGAAATCCGTTTATACCAGAAACCAGTTTTCGGTTTGAACTTAATCTCAACTTACCGCTTTATAATAACCTCAACAATATCGGAAACCCTGTTTATGTAGGTAACAATGGTGTCGGAATACGTGGGGCTTTCGTCATGCGAATCGGTTCCGGAGATCAGTTTGTAGCTTGGGAAGCCAACTGCCCCAACCAATCGCCAAATAACTGTTCAACAATGAACCTCGAAGGTCAAAATGTCATCTGCCCCTGTGATGATTTCGAATACAATCTCTTTTTTGGACAATTGCTCAACCCTCCAGAAGACGGTTCAAGATTTTACAATCTTTTACCTTACCGGGCAGTATTGGCGGGTAATTCTGTAATTATATCAAACTAATAACTTCTTCTGACCAATTTGTTGACCAGATAAGGCAATGGATCGGTTAGAATGTGCGATAGTGTAGAATGAGCAGGACGCAATTTTCGCGTTAACCCTAAATGTGACAATAACTCCGTCTTTGCACCAACATAAAAGATTTCGCTGTAATCATTCTTTGCCTTAGCAGCGTATAAACTTAGGACCGGGAAATTCACTCCTGCTTCCAAGGACCCCAAAAGTGAAGACCAGTATCTCGGATTCACTTCGATGAGAAGAAATTTGTCTCTTTTATTACAATACCGTAAATCTGCATGTGCTACGCCACTCCAGCCACTTTTTTTAATCAATTTCTTGATGATCTTTGCTATTCTCTCTTCGTGACAGAAACCAATATCTTTTGATGGCACAAAATTCAGTTCATCTTTTTGACTTTTGATAGGCTTCTGAATAGTATAGGCCAATAGTTCTCCATTGTCCGACAAAAAGCTGCAATCGATATCGTAACCTTCGATATACTCCTGCACTATATAGTTTTTGTCATCAATTTCACTATGAACTTCGTTTTTGGTGTTTATTAGAAAAATTCCTTCTCCTCCCTCACCATTTCGTGGCTTGAATATCAAGGGCAATGAGATTTCACGCCATTTTTCAATTCTAGCGGTCAGCGGGGTTGGTAAACCCCAACCCCGCATCATTTCATAAAAACTCCATTTATCGGCTATCTTTCCAATCAATTCAAAATTAGGCGTCAAAGGAACATTGCATATTGTTTTGAACCTTTCTACATTTTCTGATAAAAGGGCAATGGTTGAAGCATCTACAGGAAAGACAAAGTCTATTTGGTGACGCCTAACCAGCTCTTTGACAAAGCGAAAAAACGCATCACTTTTTTTGGTAAAATCATGAACAATAAACTTCTTGCAATATCTAGAAAATCTGCAATAAGCCAGTCGGTCGGTGCTCACCGCATAGATTTTGACGTCTTCAGTACGTGCAAAACAATGCATCACATTAAGTGTATGCCTACTCTCAGCATCAAGTATCAAAACGTTCATTGGTATGGGCGGCTTGATACATCATAACGTTAAAAACTAGTTATCTGTTGTGCCCAAAATTTTATCCATTACCCAACTGGTATGAAGTGCAGATTGGCCAGTGGAAGGATGAATGGCCTCTCCATTTAAGTGCTTTCTCATGTTCTCAACATGAAATTGGTGCAAGTGCTTGGGGTGCTCAATGAATAATTTTTCTTCTTTTTTATCAGATCGTAATATGACGGATTCTTCATGTAGAACTGAAAAACGAATCTCTCCTTTTGCGCCTAGAATTTTAACTTCATCAAGAGGTTCGTAGCTGCCAAAATTCCAACTCCCAGATCCGGTTACTCCGTTCTTATGTATCCAACTCCCAGAAATGCTGTCCAATGCGGAATACAAGCCCTGTTGATTGATTGCCAATCCCTTTGCATTTGAAATATCTCCCAATAGAAAAGTAAAAAGGTTAAGCCCATGGCTGGCCAAATCATCAAAATAGCCAGCTGGAGCAATCTTTGCATCGGTTCTCCAATTGTCGGCGCCACTCGCATCCAAAGGACTAGCAGTTCTTGTCTTCAACCATTGTAAATGGCGCACCTCTCCTATCAAACCATCATCCAACCATTCCTTGACTTTACGGAAACGAGGGAGCGACCTTCTATAATAGGCAACAAAAAGAGGTATGTTTTTGTATTCAAAGGCCTCATAAATGGCCAGACTATCGTTATAGTTTGGGGCCATTGGTTTTTCGATGCAACAAGGTTTTCCTGCTTCAGCAACCTTGAGTGCGTAATACCTGTGTGAATCAGGGGGAGTGGCTATATAAACGGCATCAATATCAGGGCTATTTATTACACTTTCAGCATCGGACGTCCAATGGGAAATACCATGTCGCGCAGCATATTCTTTTGCCTTATTACCATCCCTACGCATCACCATGTTTAATTCGAAACCTTTCGTCATTTGATACGCCGGTCCGCTCTTGACCTCAGTTACATTTCCGCAACCAATAATGCCCCAGCGAACAGGATTCTTTTTAAAAAATGAATGAAATTTCATAGACCAGTTTACCCAAAAGTAAAAAGAACACTTTGAGTATGGGAAACATTCAACTAATCAACACAAATGAAATACAGCACAGTCAATGTATATTGTACTGAGTTATTAAAAATCAGCCGTATTATACACCAATTCCTCGTAAGAAAGCACCTGTGTTTCCAATTCGACCTGTTTTAACCAATCAAGAAAGTCATTGACGCGGTTTTTATCCATCCGACCCCATTCATCATCGGATCCATAGGCCACGGCACTATCTTTTTGACTCATCAATAAATCAATATTCTTATCAGACTCAGAAATGAACGGTCTCAAAATATTGACCGCTTTTTCTTGATTTTGCTTGGCATATAAGAATCCTCTTTTACTAGCCCTTAGAAATGCATTATATAAACCAATATCATTGTCAACTTTCCTTTTAGATGTCATAATTATGGGTGAATATCCATAGGGGATATCGTAATCAGCCAACCGAAAGTTTCGCAACTCTATACCCTTATTTTTAGCCTGAACACCCTCCCAATTCTGAAAAATCCAGGTGGCGTCATATCGTTTAGACAACAAGGTTTCCCAAATACCCAACTTTTCGGGATAGGCTATTTCAACATCTCCCGTTCCGCCATCATTGATGATCATTTGTTTGACAATTCCATCTTCATATCTCGCCTTGTAGGATGCGTATGAACTACCATCCAAATCTTTCGGATCCATGATTTTGCTCTCTTTCAAAACCACAATTGCACTGAGATCCTCCTGAAAAATAGTTGCCATGGCAACAGCATCAAGTGGATGTCTTTTTATCCTATAGCTAATTATACTTTCGAATGGACAAAGTGCCATTTCAGCCAAACCCTTTTCTACCTTCTTAGCGGGTGTTACCGCATAATTATCGTCTATAGGATTCAACAGTTGCACTTCAAGCCCTTCCTCAGAATAGAACCCCAATTCTTGGGCAACGAAAAACCCTATATGATTGGTGTTCGGCGTCCAATCCAATGCTAATCTTATGGCCTTCATAACTTAAAAATTAATCGTTGCTCCGAGTAAAAAGTTGATTCCCGCTTGAGGATAAAATCCGGCCCCTTCAAAAGTGGTAATAGTACCAGGATTGGAAAAGTCATCGTCAAACGTAAAGAAATAACCGTTCGACACGATATCTTGGTTAAAAATATTATTGACCAATCCTGAGAAAACAACACTCTTCACAAATGAATTGGTATTCCAGGTATATTGAATGTTCAAATCAGTTTGGGAGTAGGCATCCAATATAGAACCTTGTGAATCTATATTACCCATATATTGTTCTCCAACATACTTTGAGAGCAAAAAGAACTGCCAATTCGCATTGGGCATAAAACCAATGATATTGCCGGCAACCAGATTAGGGGAATAAGCAATGTTGGTATTCCCTAAATTTTGAATTTCTCCATCACGTTGAAATATGAAATCAATGTTCTTATTGCTACTTATCGCCAGGTTAGGCTGAATCATCCATTTCGACCCCAACGAAATATTGGCGTCAATTTCAAGGCCTAAGCGATAGCTGTCACCGACATTGGCGCGCAAAGGAGCCCCAACATCGTTCAACTCACCCGTAAGTACCAACTGGTCTTTATATCGCATATAATACACATTGGTGTTAACTTGAAAGGAAGGATTTACATATCGCCACCCTAATTCGAAATCGTTTAAACGCTCGGGTCTAGGATTACCATTTTCATAGTCATT
>CAYNUM010000232.1:0-4666 GCA_964400025.1 uncultured Croceivirga sp. | reverse complement strand
CTAAATCTTCATAAAAAAAACGATTAGAGAACTTTTCGATATAATTGGGCTTTAAGTCTTCCAATCGTCCTTTTAAATACTTGCTTTCCAATACGACGCGGTTTCTAAATTCCTTATCGGTCATATCACTGCGGCTTGCTCCCAATACCACAAAATTTTCAGGTAATTGTCGTGCCAAAAATAAATTGAATAAGGCGGGCACAAGTTTACGGGCGGTCAAATCGCCTGAGGCTCCAAAAATGACCAGTATTTGGTTTTCAGTTTTTTTCATTTATCGCTGTCCTAAGTTGAGCATAACGAATATAACGTTTATTTTAGGTCGTAATTTGTAGATTTAACGTAGTACGGTAACACTTCAATACTAAATAGAAATGGCGGGATTATATGATTTTGGGCTTGTGGGCCTTGGTGTAATGGGAAGAAACTTTATACTTAACGTCGCCGATAATGGCTTTACGGCCTTTGGCAATGATTTGGATACAGAAAAAGTGAACGCTTTAATTGACGAGGGAGGAAATCCTGATAAGGTCAACGCATCAACCGAGGCAGCTGAATTTGTCAAAGCACTTTCACAACCACGCAAAATTATGTTGTTGGTTCCCGCAGGGAAAATTGTGGACAATGTCATTAAAAGTTTACTACCTCTCTTGGATGAAGGCGATATTATTATTGATGGCGGAAATTCCTTCTTTACAGACACTGATAGACGTGAAGCATATTTGAAGGAAAAAGGTATTAACTTCTTTGGAGCAGGGGTATCTGGTGGAGCGAAAGGTGCTCGATTGGGACCAAGCATAATGCCTGGTGGTTCCAGAGAAGCCTACCAATTTGTAAAGCCCATATTTGAAGCCGTTTCGGCGAAATACAATGGTGAACCCTGCGTAGCCTATCTAGGGCCTAAATCAGCTGGGAATTATGTTAAAATGGTTCATAACGGCATTGAATATGGTCTGATGCAACTGACCTCCGAGATTTACGATTTATTGAAGAAGGCCGGCAATTTGACCAATCAAGAACTTCATGAAACCTATTCCAAATGGAACGACGGGCGATTACAATCGTTTTTAGTGGAAATCACGGCTGAGATCTTTGCTCAAAAAGATGAATTAACCGATGGGGACCTGGTTGAGATGATTTTGGACAAAGCGAAGCAGAAGGGGACTGGAAAATGGACCTCCCAAAATGCGATGGATTTGGGAATTCCTGTACCAACAATAGACATTGCCGTAAGTATGCGTGAAATATCGGCATTAAAAGGTGAGCGCACCAAAGCGGATAAATTGTACGACCGTCCTTCGCCGGAGGAAGTCATGAAATCAACTTTGGTGGACAAATGCGAGCAAGCCCTTTATTTTGCCTTTATCATGGCCTATACTCAAGGCATGCACCAATTGACAGATGCCAGTAATGAATATGGTTACGAATTGGATTTAGGTGAAATCGCCAAAATTTGGCGGGCTGGTTGTATTATTCGAGCTGCCTTGTTGGCCGATATCACGGATGCCTACAGGGCCGAACCTGAGTTACAAAACTTATTGCTTTCTGATTCATTTGTAAAAAAAGTTCAAAGTACCGTTGATGCGGCAAGAGAACTGGTGAGTTATGGTGCAATTAACGGTATTCCATTACCAGGACTTTCAAACTCGCTTACCTATTTCGATGCCTATACCTCTGAGCGGTTGCCATTGAATGTCATTCAAGCCCAGCGTGACTACTTTGGTTCACACACCTATGAACGTTTAGATCGCGAAGGTATATTTCATACCGAATGGGACGAATAATAGCATAAGGGCCATATAATATAGTCGCACATGACTTTAGATTGGATACCTGAATATCAAGATGTTAAAATTTAATTTTTGTGTAATATTTAAGAATATGTGCTTAACTTTTAGGTGAACAAGAAAGAGCATATTGAATATAAGACCATTAAAAATCAAAAAAGTATGAAAAAGACCTTATCCATAATCCAAAACAAAGCCGTGACCAAAGTCATTTTTATTCCATTTGTCTTCATATTATTACTAGTTGTCACAGGTTGCGGTTCGGATGATGACAACACTCCAGGGGATGAAACGATGCAAGAAGAAGAAACTACTTTAGATTTTAATTTACTTGTAGATTCCTGGGAAGCTCAAGATTTTGTTTTTGAAAATTCAAGTAGTTCCCTTCCTGATACCAATGTTACCGGGCAAGGTGGTACAGTGATTCTTGAGGTGAGTGACAGCGGGGATTTCACATTTACCTTGATGTTTGTGGAACCTGAAGAAACCATAATGAATTCTGGGGTTTTTAGAGTTCAAAATAATATGTTGCAAGCTAGATTTGATCCCAATACTGATTTTAGCAACGTAGAAGTTGAGGTCGACCAGCAGAGCCTAATGATAGAAGGCAATGGTCTCTTTGATCTTAGTGGTGATGGCTCAAACGTTCCCATTAGATTCATTGGTACCTTCTTTAGGAACTAACCATACCATTTATTCGTACTCTCTTTAAAAATAATGTAGAGCATTTTAGCTCTTCATGCCTAATTTCATGGCTAAAAGTCAATACCATATTTACGTCGTAGAGCTGTCAAAAAAGGTATTTACTGAACATAGAAGGTTTCGGGAAGCAAATCCACAATTTAATGGAGTATTAGAGTGTTTGTATGTGGGTATGACGAGTAAAACCCCCAAAGACCGCTTTCTGCAACATAAAACAGGTCATATCAATAAAAACGGGCATAAACTATCCTCTAGCATCGTAAAGAAATATGGTACATACCTCCGCCCTAGCCTATACAATCATATCGGGCCATTGTCTTCAAGAGCCGAAGCCCTTAGGATGGAAGAACAATTGGCGCTTGAACTCCGTAGGAAGCGATATGCAGTTTGGTTCAACTAGGGTGAACAAGGAATAAACCCATGTCCCTGATTTTTCTTATATTAAGGGAAACGACCTAATTAACCTATTGCACCGATAAACCATCAAACTTTTTGATTTTCATTGGAAATGTTATGGCTGAGCTAACTAATCCTCAGGTAATTTTCATTGATTGGCTAACACAAATACAAATATTCGAAATTCAATGACACCTCGATTGAAGCTTAACCGCAGGTTAGGTTCAATTGTCACCCTGTATGGTGCGTTGTTTTTTTTAATCATTGGAAATGCCCAATACGTTGAAGAAAAAAATACTTCTAAAATTCGTTTGGGGGTAAATTTAGGTGTAGCCTCACAAGATATTTTTCCCCTTAATAATCCAGACTATCTATATGAAAATTGGAGTGCTAAAATTCAAGTGTCCACACCCTTATGGCATTATAAGGAGTTTCGTTTTAATATACTTTTGGAACCGAGCATCTACTTTTCTGAACATCAACTGTTAAACAAATTCTTTATCCAACCGCGGCGTGGTGAAAATTATCTTGAACAACGCGAACAATTCACAAAACGAACTTCATTTGAAGAGTTTGTACTGAATGCAGGTATCTTAGTTCAATTTAATGAGGATAAATTCATCAGTCCATATCTACTTGGAAGCGTAGGCCCAATGATTTCAAATTACGGTACCGAAAGGCTTAAAAAAGGTTTTGCCTTTTCAGATGTTTTAGCCATTGGATTTTTTACCAATTTCAAACCATTCATTCTAGACCTAAGGTTTACTTTGCGTCATAATTCCAACGCTAACCTAGGGCGCCCAAATAATGGTCACAACAGCGCCGGAATTGAGACCGGCATCTCATTTAAGATTTAGTGCCTATTTACTTAAATACATCTTCCTTCGAGAATACAAATTGTAAAATTCATCATCCTTCAAACTATCAATAAAAAGAATGCTCTCTCCGGTACTCTTCATTTCTGGGCCAAGGTTCTTATTGACATTTGGAAATTTATTGAAAGAGAATACCGGTTGCTTTATCGCATAGCCTTCCAATTGAGGGTCAAATTTAAAGTCCTTGATTTTCTTTTCTCCCAACATCACCTTGGTAGCATAGTTGACATAAGGTTCTTCATATGCTTTTGCAATAAATGGTACCGTACGGGAAGCCCTAGGGTTCGCTTCAATAATATAAACCGTGTCGTCTTTGACGGCAAACTGAATATTAATCAACCCGACGGTATTCAAGGCCAGTGCAATCTTTTTGGTATGGTCTTTTATCTGTTGTACAACAAACTCACCCAAATTAAATGGTGGCAATGTCGCATTGGAGTCTCCAGAATGAATGCCACAAGGCTCAATATGCTCCATGATACCAATTATGTAAATGTCTTCGCCATCACAAATGGCATCTGCCTCGGCTTCAATGGCCCCGTCCAAATAATGGTCCAGCAACAGCTTATTATTCGGAATCTTGCGAAGCAAGTCTACCACATGGGCCTCCAAATCCTCTTTATTTATTACAATTTTCATCCCCTGACCACCAAGAACATACGAAGGGCGAACCAAAAGTGGAAAACCTAATTCATCGGCCAAATCCAAGGCCTCATCAGCGGTTTCTGCAGTTCCGAAACGTGGATAGGGTATGTCATTATCCTTTAAAAGAGTGGAGAAGCTACCGCGATCTTCAGCGAGATCCAAGGACTTGAAACTGGTACCAATAATATTAACCCCATATCGGTCTAGCTTTTCAGCCAATTTTAGATATGTTTTCCCACAAAACGAGACAATTACACCTTCTGA
>CAYNUM010000231.1:0-4725 GCA_964400025.1 uncultured Croceivirga sp. | reverse complement strand
GTATCTTGCAAAAAATGTGCAAAAGCCCACAGCTACAAAGATTGTAACATCAAAGGACATAAAGCTGGAGGTAAATGCTCAAACTGCCAAGGTGAGCACCCGGCATCCTTCACGGGATGTCCAGTTTATAAAGCCGAAGGCACGATAGATGAATTGGTTAGGCTTGTGGTTCAAAACCTAGAAGAAATTACGTCAGATTACGAAATCATATTAGTTGAAGACGGTAGCAATGACCAATCATGGGCTAAGATTCAAGAAATCGTAAAAACCAATAATAAGGTTAAAGGTATTAAGCTCAGTCGTAATTTTGGGCAACATTTTGCCATTACGGCCGGTTTAGATTACGTTCAGGGCGATTGGATAATTGTAATGGATTGTGATTTACAGGATCGCCCAGAAGAATTCAAAAATTTGGTTGCTAAGGCAAACGAGGGGTATGAGGTTGTTTACGCTAGCCGTTCAAATCGCAAGGATACCTTTTTCAAAAAACTCTTTTCAAAATTGTTCTATCGTTTTCTTAGTTATTTGACGGACTACAAACATGATGACTCAATTGCCAACTTTGGAATTTATCATAGAAAGGTAATAGATGCCATTTCATCTATGCGAGAGCAAGTGCGCTTTTTTCCGGCCATGGTAATGTGGGTAGGCTTTAATTCTACAAAGGTTCAGGTCGATCATGGTGATCGTTTCGACGGAACCTCTTCTTACAATATTAAGTCGCTTTTTCGTCTGGCAATCAATATTATTCTTGCGTATTCGGAAAAACCGATACGTTTACTGATCAAAACAGGAATGTTAATATCGGTAGGCTCATTTTTGATTGCGCTATTCTATATTTATAAATGGTTTATCGGAGGTATTGAAGTATTGGGCTTTACCAGTATGATCGTATCCATTTGGTTTTTATCAGGAGTTATAATGGCCTCGTTGGGATTGGTAGGACTTTATGTTGGTAAGTCGTTTGAAGGGGTTCGAAATAGGCCTTTGTACATCGTAAAGGAAATAATTCATGGTTAGACTGTACCTTCTCGGTAAAAAAGGCCTGTCATGTATAAAGGGCCTAAATCCGAAATACCATCAATTAATTTCTGAAGTAGTTATCGGTCGTGATTCTGGGGTACTCAATGATTATTCATCAGAATTGGAAGCGCTGTGCGGAAAGTTGGGAATTTCCACTTGTTTTAAGTATAAAGAGTCTACAGAAGCCGATTTAAAAATTGCCGTTGGTTGGAGATGGCTAATTGAAGACTTTGAAAACTTACTTGTTTTTCATGACTCTTTATTGCCAAAATATCGTGGATTTAACCCCTTGGTAACAGCCCTGATTAATGGAGATAAAGAAATTGGAGCTTCGGTAATATTAGCCAATCAGTCTTTTGACCGAGGAGATATTCTGATGCAGAAAAGTATTTCAATATCGTATCCTATTAAAATTGAAATGGCCATTGACGAAATGTCGCGCTTATATAGTTCAATGTTAAATACACTCCTTGAGCAATATCAAGGTGCTTCTAATTTAGAGGCTGAGCCCCAAGATGAAAGTTTGGCGACCTATAGTTTATGGCGTGATGAAGATGACTACGTAATCGATTGGAAGCAATCGTCTCACGAAATAGTTAGGTTTGTCGATGCAGTAGGATATCCTTACAAAGGGGCTAAAACTAAATATGATGGGCAGTGGATTCGAATTTTTGATGCTGAAAGTGTTGATGATATAACAATCTCAAATCGCACACCCGGTAAGGTAATTTGGCGCACTTCCAATGGCTTGGTTGTTGTTTGTGGAAAAGGCCTTTTGAAAGTCAATGCCTTTTATGACGATATGGGCGAACCCTTGGATTTCAATAAAAAGCTTAGAATTAAATTCAGTTCATGACCGCTACAAACTTCAATATTCCCTTCAACAAACCTTATTTAAGCGGCAAGGAATCTGAATATATTTTAGATGCAGTTCGTAGTGGTCATATTTCTGGAAATGGAAAATATACCAAAAGGTGTCATGAGTTTATAGAAAATCGGTTTGCAATTTCTCGTGGTTTATTAACTACCTCATGTACTGATGCCCTTGAGATGACGGCAATTTTACTGAATATAAAGGAAGGAGACGAAATTATCGTTCCCTCTTACACTTTCGTAAGTACTGCGAATGCCTTTGTGTTAAGAGGGGCCAAAATTGTTTTTGCAGATTCTAGAAGTGATTGCCCTAATATCGATGAAAATCTGCTCGAGCAATTAGTTACTGATAGAACCAAGGCGATTCTGCCTGTTCACTATGCAGGTGTGGCCTGCCAAATGGAAAAAATAATGGCACTGGCAGAACAGTATAACCTATTCGTGGTAGAAGACGCTGCACAGGCCATCAATAGTTATTTCGTTGATAAAAAAGGGGTAAGGCGAGCCTTGGGCGCAATCGGTCACTTATCAGCATTTTCATTTCATGAAACCAAAAATATCATTTCAGGTGAAGGTGGACTACTTGGTATCAACGACCCAAAGTTTTATGAAAGAGCTGAGATAAATTGGGAGAAAGGTACGAATCGTTCTTCGTTCTTTAGAAATGAGGTTAAGAAATATGAGTGGGTCGATTTAGGCTCTTCATTTCTTCCCTCAGAAATAATAGCAGCTTTTTTGTATGCCCAATTAGAAGAAATGGAAGATATTCAAAAACGCAGAATGGATATTTGGCAGTTCTACAGTGTTCAATTGAAATCCTGGGCTCAAAAGAATCAAGTTCAACTTCCGTACATTCCAGATTTTGCCACCAATAATGCCCATTTGTTCTACCTGGTATTTCCCGAAGGGGAAATAAGAAATCGTTTTATCTCGCATTTGAAATCGTATGGTATTTCAGCTATTTTTCATTATTTGAGTCTTCATAAAAGTCCATTTTACCGTGATGTACATGGCAGTAGGGCTTTACCCCAAAGTGATAGATATACCGAAACCTTGGTAAGGCTTCCTTTGTTTTACAATATGACCGCAGATGAATTGGACCATATTGTTGAATGCATATTAAAGTTCAATCCCTAATCAAGGCCTTAATTACAAGCATTATGAAATTTGCTAACCTAACCACAATTTTAAAAAAGGAAACCCTTCAAATTTCTTTGGCACTGTTATGTATCGTTATCTATTATGCACCTTTTCTTTATTTAGGAGAGAATTCGACAATATTGATTCATGACAATATGGACTCAAATCTCAGCTGGGTCAAAATGTTGTTGGATAATTCAATGGTCTTTTCCTCTGCATCGGCACCAGTAGATCAGATTTTCAATGGTTTGCCCAGATATGCCCTTTACGGTACGGTAGATTTAAGCCTACTATGGTTTTATTTGTTTGGCATGTACAATGGCTATATTGTCAACAAGATTTTTATGGCCTTTGTAGGTTTTTTGGGCATGTACCTCTTGTTAAAAAGACACTTCATGGAAGAAGGTACTTCAATCATCATATCATGGGGTACGGCGCTATTGTTTTCTTTGCTTCCATTTTGGTCGTTCACTTTGAGCGTATGCGGTATTCCATTGGTTCTATATGCCTTTTTGAATTTACGAGACGGCGATGACCGATGGACAAATTGGGGTATTATTGTTCTCTTTGGGGTCTATTCTTCTTTGGTGTTATCTGGAATATTTTTGATTGCCATTCTCGGAATCATCTACATTCGAGATTTGATAAAATATCGAAACCTGTTTTCAAAGTACTTCTACGGATTGTTTCTTTTGGGTGTGACCTATTTAATAAGCCATTACCCCTTGTTTTTTTCATTTTTGGATGCAGAACGGTTCGTTTCGCACAGAACGTCTTTCGATCTTAAACCATGGACATCGGAGCAAAGCATAAAACAGTTCAAACAGATTTTTGTTTTTGGTCAGTATCACGCGCATAGCCTACATCAATATATGCTCATACCCATAGGCATTGGCACCTTACTGAGTTTTTGGGGTACCAAGCATAAAAAGACCATCTGGCTTTTGGTGTTATTTATTTTATTGACTTCAGTATTCTATGGCCTGCACCGTTGGGAAGAGGTTTCCATCTTTTTTAAAGAACTGTTCGAGGTATTGCCCATACAGCTTCAAAGATTTCACTTTTTACATCCAACTGCTTGGTACATTCTCTTTGGAATTTCTCTGATGATTATTGGGAAAAAAATTAAATATTCTGGAATACTGGTAGGTGCCATCTTGATTGCCCAGTTGTATTTTTTGGTAAAAAACCATGAATTAATAACCCAAAAGGAAAGTCTTACCTATGAACAATTCTATAGCCCTGCCCAATTTGAAGATGTCAAAAACCTAATTGATCAACCTCAAGATAGCTACAGGGTAATTAATATAGGCCTACATCCGTCCATCGTCCAATATAATGGGTTTTATACCCTTGATGGTTATTTTCCGAATTATCCTTTGGAGCATAAAGAGAGTTTTAGAAAGGTAATTGCAGGGGAGTTGGCCAAGGACAACTATCTGACCTATTATTATGATAATTGGGGGTCTAGGTGTTACGCCTTTAATAAACGAACGAGAAGAGATCATCTAAATCCTAGTCATGCCATAGTAAAAGACTTGGCATTTGATTTTTCCCATTTAAAATCTATGGGTGGTACCCACTTAATAGCATCCACTGAAATTGATATTGACCGAAATAAGCAACTAAAATTTTTAGGTAAGGTTGAGCACGCCGACTTTTATTGGACGGTTTATGTCTACGAGAACC